>NZ_JAWJBT010000002.1:0-231655 GCF_046536035.1 Halomonas sp. SIMBA_159 | reverse complement strand
TGGCGCGCCCGGGAGGATTCGAACCTCCGACCCCCTGATTCGTAGTCAGGTACTCTATCCAGCTGAGCTACGGGCGCATTTCAAATTGCGATGCTTTTAAGCGTTCTTACCACTTA
The DNA here is from genome assembly GCF_046536035.1 of Halomonas sp. SIMBA_159. Lineage (NCBI taxonomy): Bacteria > Pseudomonadati > Pseudomonadota > Gammaproteobacteria > Oceanospirillales > Halomonadaceae > Halomonas > Halomonas sp. SIMBA_159. Next base: position 231,539 of record NZ_JAWJBT010000002.1, on the reverse strand, counting down.
AGCATTGGTGCTACATGGTGCAATTGGCGGAGAGAGAGGGATTCGAACCCTCGATAGGGCTATAAACCCTATACTCCCTTAGCAGGGGAGCGCCTTCAGCCACTCGGCCACCTCTCCTCAACGGCACGGCGCGAATATTACCGATTCTGATGACTGGTGTCCAGCCCTAACCCGATTTTTTTTCGCACCGGCCTGATATTACCGCTTAAACGCCCTCTAATGAGCGTGACACAGGCGGCCATTTATTCTGCTTCGCTTTCGCTATTACGTTCACGCTGAATACGCTGGTAGATCTCTTCGCGGTGAACCGCGACATCTTTAGGTGCGTTCACACCAATGCGTACTTGATTACCTTTCACACCTAACACTGTGACGGTGATTTCATCACCGATCATCAGTGTTTCGCCAACGCGGCGGGTTAGGATGAGCATGGCTGATCTCCTTCTCAGACGTTTTATACAACGGGATGTGTCCGCCAGTGGCGTCACCATGCCATTATGCGGCATGGTGACCCCTGCCACCAAAGGCTTTGGCCCCTATGACACCTTAACCTCCCGTTGAAAGAAAGCTCACCACCACACGGCAGCGAGTACCTTCAGCGTAGAAGGTTTAGGACACAATTGTTATTCAGATTCGATATCAGACTTATCGAGACCAAATGCTTTGTGTAAGGCGTTGACGGCAAGTTCCATATGTTTCTCGTCAATCACGACAGAAATTTTGATTTCTGAGGTAGAGACCATACGGATATTGACGTTTTCATCGGCCAATACGCGGAACATTTTAGAGGCAACGCCCGCGTGAGAGCGCATACCTACGCCGACCAGAGACACTTTGGCAATGTTGTCGTCGCCGCGCAGCTCGCCGCCACCTAGGTCAGGAATAACTGTCTCTTCTAACAGCTTTTTGGTGGCTTTGTAGTCACCTTTCGCGACGGTAAAGGTAAAATCGGTGTAGTCGCCAGCCGGAGCCACATTCTGGACGATCATATCGACTTCAATATTGGCATCCGCAATGGGGCCCAAAATACGCGACGCAACGCCAGGCACATCGGGTGTGTGCAGCAGCGTCAATTTGGCTTCGTTTTTGGTAAAGGCGATACCGGAGATTAGCGGTTCTTCCATAGAATCCTCGTCTTGGTCTGAGTCTGCAACAATCAGGGTGCCTGGGCCGTCTTCAAAACTCGACAGTACCCGCAGCGGCACGTTGTACTTACCGGCGAATTCAACAGCGCGAATTTGCAGCACTTTAGAGCCCAAGCTCGCAAGCTCGAGCATTTCCTCTACAGTGATGCTTTCAAGGCGCTGTGCTTTGGAACATACCCGTGGGTCGGTGGTGTAAACACCGTCGACATCGGTATAGATTTGGCACTCATCGGCACCCAGAGCGGCCGCCAGCGCCACACCCGTGGTGTCGGAGCCGCCACGACCCAGCGTGGTGATGTTGCCGTTTTCATCAACCCCTTGGAAACCGGCGACAACCACCACTTTACCTGCATCGAGATCCGCTTTGAGGTCATCGGTTTCAATGCGCTGGATACGTGCTTTGGTGTAAGCACTGTCGGTATGAATCCCTACCTGAGCACCGGTGTGAGAGGTTGCCGATACGCCGATTTGCTGCAGCGCCATGGCCAGTAGGGAAATTGTCACCTGCTCCCCTGTTGAGAGCAGCATATCCATTTCACGGGGGGCTGGATCTTCGTTAAGGGCGTTGGCCATATCGGTCAGGCGGTTGGTCTCGCCACTCATGGCGGAGACCACTACCACTACCTGATGACCCTGGTCGCGAAAGCCTTTAACTTTTTCCGCCACGGCCTTGATACGGTCGACAGAGCCCACCGAGGTGCCGCCGAACTTCTGTACGTATAGTGCCATATGCCGTTTTTCCTTTACGTTCGGGAATGGAGGGTGAATATTATTATTGCTAACTTTCCTAACTAGCAAAAAGGCCGGTAGCAAATAATGCCACCGGCCTCTCTATTTAGCGAAGCGTGTTTTCCAACCAAGCCGGTACGCTGTTCAACGCACCCGGCAGGGCCTCTGGCTGGCTGCCGCCTGCTTGCGCCATATCCGGGCGACCGCCTCCTTTACCGCCCACTTGGGAGGCCACATGGTTGACCAGCTCGCCCGCTTTCACACGGCTGGTTAAATCGGCAGTAACACCCGCAATCAAGCTGACCTTGCCAGCAGCTTTATCAGAGGTGCCCAGCATAATAACCCCGGAGCCGAGTTTGTTTTTCAGCTGATCCAACACGCCGCGCAGGTCTTTACCAGAGACGCCTTCTAACTCCGTCACCAGCAGTTTTACGCCGCCCACTTCCTGCACTTGGCTAAGCATATCGCTGCCTGCCGCGCTGGCGAGTTTGGCTTTGAGCTGCTCTAACTCTTTTTCCAGGCTGCGGTTACGCTCCACAAGCGATTCAACACGTGCTTCCACCTGCTCGGGCTTGGTTTTTAAGCGTTCGCCAATCCGCTGCACGCGAGCTTCTTGCTCACGGAAATACGCCAGCGCGTTTTCGCCGGTGATGGCTTCAATACGACGCACACCCGAGGCAATACCTACTTCGCTCACCACGTGGCAGCAGCCAATGTCGCCACTGCGGTTAACATGCGTACCGCCACAAAGCTCGATAGAGAAGTCATCGGCACCAATGGTCAGTACGCGCACATTATCCGCGTATTTCGCTTCAAACAGCGCGGCGGCCCCTTTGGCTTTAGCGTCGGCCAAACTCATTTGCTCAGTCTTGGTCGGCGCGTTCGCGAGGATCTGCTCGTTGACGATACGCTCTACTTCAGCAATCTGCTCGGCGGTCATCGGCTCAAAGTGGCTAAAGTCGAAACGCAAACGCTCGGCGTTAACCAGCGAGCCTTTCTGCTGCACGTGGTCACCCAGCACCATACGCAGCGCTTTATGCAACAGGTGAGTTGCGGAGTGGTTACGAATGGTCGCGCCGCGCAGGCTGGCATCTACCTCACCGCGCACGTTAGCACCCACGTTCAGCACGCCTTCCACCATCACACCCTGGTGAAGGTGGTGGCCGCTCTGCTTCTGGGTATCGGTGACCTGGAAACGGCCGCCATCGACGTGCAGGTAACCGGTGTCGCCCACCTGACCGCCGGACTCACCGTAGAACGGGGTGCGATCCAATACCACAGTGCCTTTTTGGCCTGCTTCCAGGGCTGTTAAGGCATTGCCTTCACCGTCCACCAGCGCGGTAACGGTGGCTTGATCAGCAAGCAGCTCATAGCCGGTAAACTGGGTCTCGCCCTCTAGATCAATCGAGGCCGTGTAGTCAGCACCAAACTGGCTGGCCGCACGGGCGCGCTCGCGCTGCGCTTCTAGCTCACGCTGGAAACCTGCCTCATCCAAGCGCACTTCACGCTCACGACAAACATCGGCGGTTAAATCGAACGGGAAACCGTAGGTATCGTAGAGCTTGAACACGGTTTCACCGGGCAGCACGTCGCCCTGAAGCTCTTCAAGCGCCGCATTCAGCAGACCCATACCGTGATCCAGCGTGCGCGCAAACTGCTCTTCTTCTTTTAGCAGCACGCGGGCGATCTGGTCGCTGGCATCGCGCAGTTCGGGGTAGGCATCGCCCATCTCGGCGTCCAGCGCGCTAACCAGCTTGTGGAAGAACGGCTCAGACGCGCCCAGCTTGTGGCCGTGACGAATGGCGCGACGAATAATCCGGCGCAGCACGTAGCCGCGGCCTTCATTGGAGGGCAGTACGCCGTCGGCAATTAAGAAGGCGCAAGAGCGAATGTGGTCGGCGATGACGCGCAGCGACGGTGTGGAAGTATCGCTGTGACCCGTGGCTTCTGCTGCCGCTTTGAGCAGATTCTGGAACAGATCAATTTCGTAGTTGGAGTGCACGCCCTGCATCACCGCCGCCACGCGCTCTAAGCCCATACCGGTATCGATAGAGGGCTTTGGCAGCGGGTTGAGGGTGCCTTGGGCATCGCGCTCGAACTGCATGAAAACGAGGTTCCAGATTTCGATGTAGCGGTCGCCATCCTCTTCCGGGCTTCCGGGCGGGCCACCCCACACTTCCGGGCCGTGATCGAAGAAGATCTCAGAACTGGGGCCGCAGGGGCCGGTGTCGCCCATCTGCCAGAAGTTATCTTCATCCAGCTTGGAGAAGCGCTCCGGGTCGATGCCAATCTCATCTTTCCAGATGCGTTCGGCTTCATCGTCGCTGATATGCACCGTGACCCACAGTTTCTCTTTAGGTAAGCCCAGGGTTTCAGTCAGGAAGGTCCAGGCGAAGCGGATAGCGTCACGCTTGAAATAGTCGCCAAAGCTGAAGTTACCCAGCATTTCGAAGAAGGTGTGGTGGCGAGCGGTGTAGCCAACGTTATCTAAGTCGTTGTGCTTACCCCCCGCACGGACGCAGCGCTGGGAAGAGGTGGCGCGTACATAGGGGCGCGGGTCACGGCCCAAGAACACATCTTTAAAGGGCACCATACCGGCGTTGGTGAACAGTAGCGTCGGGTCATTACCCGGCACTAGCGAGCTGGACGGCACCGTGGTGTGGCCGTGCTCTTCAAAAAACGTTAAAAAAGCCTGTCTGATCTCTGCGCTTTTCATAGGGTATCCGTAACAAGAAAGCGTGATGCCCCAGGGCGCTGTCGCCGCCACCCGCTGGGGTCGCAAAGGATCCATTATAACGCAGTTGTCAAACGACTAAAGCCGCAGTTAGTGGCAGAACCCAAACAGACTGCGCAAACCAAGGAGAAGTGGGCATCACCATAGGGCGACACGTCTCAGTAGAAACCACTATTGAGGAGGAGCGTAAAACGCCCAGAGGGAACTACAAGCAGGAGAGCGCGTAGCGAATTTGCTCGAAATTGAAGCCGCGTGTTGCTAAAAAACGCTCGCGCTTGGCGCGCTCTTTCGGTGTCTCGCCTGGGGAGTCATAGCGCCTTGCCAGCGTTTCTTTGGCAAGTTCAAACCAGTCGATGGCCTCACGCTCTTCAACGGCGGCCAACGCCTCTGAGAGCGTTTCCTGATCCACGCCCCGTTGGCGCAACTCGCCTTTAATACGAATCACGCCCTGCCCCCGCGCAATCCGCGAGCGCACAAAACTTTCAGCAAATCGCGTATCCGACTGCAGCGACTGCTCTGCCAAGGCATCCAAGCAGGCGTCAATGTCATCGGCTTCAAACGATTTTTGCTGCAGCTTACGCGCAAGCTCGGCGCGAGAATACTCGCGCCGAGCCAGCAGTTGTATCGCCACTTCTCGTGGTGAGGCGTCTGCATTAGAGGAGAACATTGCACCCTCCTCTTGGCTCAGGCCTCAATAGATATAACTTAGAGCAGATCATCATCGCCATCAGCGGCCACATCGGCAGCAGGGGCTTCTTCTTTTTTCGGCTCAGCTTTGGCCAGCAGCTGCTCACGAATCTGGGTTTCGATCTCGTTCATGATCTCAGGGTGCTCTTCCAGGTACTGGGCTGCATTGGCTTTACCCTGACCAATTTTGCTGCCTTTGTAGCTGTACCAAGCGCCCGCTTTATCCACCAGGCTGCACTGAACGCCCAGGTCGATCACTTCGCCCGCATGGTAAATACCTTTGCCGTAAAGGATCTGGAACTCCGCCTGACGGAACGGCGGTGCCACCTTGTTTTTGACGACTTTAACGCGCGTTTCGTTACCGGTGACTTCATCGCCTGACTTCACGGAGCCCGTGCGGCGAATATCCAGACGCACGCTAGCGTAAAACTTCAGCGCATTACCGCCGGTAGTGGTTTCGGGGCTACCGAACATCACACCGATCTTCATACGAATCTGGTTGATGAAAACCACTAAGCAGTTGGCGTTTTTGATGTTACCAGTGATTTTACGCAGCGCCTGGGACATCAAGCGTGCCTGCAGGCCCACGTGGGAATCCCCCATTTCGCCTTCGATTTCTGCACGCGGCGTCAAAGCAGCAACGGAGTCGATGATAATCACATCCACACCACCGGAGCGCACCAGCATGTCGGTAATTTCCAGCGCTTGCTCACCGGTATCCGGCTGGGAAACCAGCAGGTCATCCAGGTTCACGCCTAGCTTCTCAGCATAGCTGGGGTCCAGCGCGTGCTCGGCATCAACAAACGCACACACCTTGCCCTGCTTTTGCGCTTGCGCAATCACCGAGAGGGTCAAGGTAGTTTTACCTGACGACTCTGGGCCAAAGATTTCGACGACACGACCAAACGGCAGACCACCAATGCCGAGGGCGATATCCAGCCCCAGTGAACCGGTGGAGACAGACGGCATGACGACGCGGGGCGCATCGCCAAGGCGCATAACGGTCCCTTTACCAAACTGGCGATCAATCTGGCTGAGTGCAGCATTAAGCGCTTTTGTGCGGTTGTCTTCCTGAGCCATGCAGAGATTCCTCATAACAAGCTGTATAATTAGCCAGTAGTATGCCAAAGATTAGCGGCTAAACAAATCCTCAGCGGCAACTTTAACGATTATTTCTTTTGCGCCTGGGCACTCAGACGAGCCACTAATCCTGCCAGCGCCTCACGCACGGCCTGTTCACGCACGGCTTGGCGGTCGCCAGGGAAGTGGAAGCACTCGGCCTGCTGCTGCTCAGAGGAGCCCCAGGCAATCCATACAGTGCCTACCGGCTTTTCATCGCTGCCGCCGTCTGGCCCGGCGACACCGCTCACCGCGACAGCAACGTCCGCGCCACTCTCCTGGCGGGCACCCGCCACCATGGCGTTAACCACTTGCTCGCTGACAGCCCCATGGGCATCAAGCAGGGCAGGCTCTACGCCCAGCAGGCGGGTTTTAGCGGCATTGGAGTAGGTGACATAGCCCGCCGTAAAATAGGCAGAACTACCGGCCACCGACGTAATGGCACTGGCAATCCCACCACCCGTGCAGGATTCTGCGGTGGTGACCTCGACGCCAAGCTGAAGGCATTGCCGACCCAGCCGCTGAGCAAGCAGCGATAAATCGAGATTCTTGAGGCTTGAAACGCTGGGGGCCATGGTGACTCCTTCATGTAAGACCTTAGGGTAGCGTAGAATACTGCGTTTAGCTTTCTCAACGAAATTGCCCAACGAACATGCCGTAAGCCAATGCTTGCGCCACGCTCAATCAGGACGCCCATGTCACAGGCCAGCCCCGCCCATACGCCAATGATGGCGCAATACCTAAACATTAAGCGCGACCACCCCGAAGTACTGCTGTTTTACCGCATGGGGGATTTTTACGAGCTGTTTTTCGACGACGCCAAACGCGCCGCGGCGCTGCTGGATATCACGCTTACTCAGCGCGGACAGTCAGGCGGCAAGCCCATCCCAATGGCGGGCGTGCCCTACCACAGCGCGGAAGGCTATTTGGCTCGCTTAGTAGCAGGCGGCGAGTCGGTCGCCATTTGCGAGCAAATCGGCGACCCGGCGACCAGTAAAGGCCCGGTAGAGCGCCAAGTGGTGCGCATTGTCACGCCAGGCACGCTGCACGATGAGGCGCTACTGGACGCCCGCCGAGACAACGTCTTGGTGGCCGTTGCCCCCGATAAAGCGGGCTGGGGGCTTGCCTGGCTAGAGCTCTCTAGCGGACGTTTTAATGTGCTGGAGGTAGAGAGCGAAGCGGAAATGCTGGCGGAACTCACCCGCCTCTCCCCTGCCGAGCTGCTGGTGCCCGAGAGCCTCACGCTACCTGATGCGTGGTCACAAAAACGCAGCCTGCGCCGCCAGGGCGAGTGGCTGTTTGATTTAGACAGCGCCACCCGCAGCCTATGCGACCAGTTTGAAGTCAGCGACCTGCGTGGCTTTGGCTGCGCGCACCTCTCTAGCGCGCTGATAGCGGCAGGCGTACTGATTGACTACGCTCGCGACACCCAGCGCTCGCGCCTGCCCCACGTGACTGCCATCAGCGTGGAAAACCGCGACGATGCCGTGGTGATCGACGCCGCCAGCCGCCGTAACCTGGAAATCGACATCAACCTGGGGGGCACCAGCGACAACACCCTGGCCAGCGTACTGGATACCTGCACCACGGCCATGGGGTCGCGGCTTTTAAAGCGCTGGCTGAATCGCCCGCTGCGCCAACGTGAGATTGTCGAGGGCCGCCAGGCAGGCGTTGCCCTGCTCTCTATTGATGCGGCTTATATGAGCCTGCGAGATACGTTGAGCGATGTGGGCGACGTGGAGCGCATACTTGCCCGAGTCGCGCTCTACAGCGCGCGCCCACGAGATTTAGCACGCCTGCGGGACGCGTTAACTACGCTGCCTGCGCTGGAAACACTGCTGGCCGATATTGATAGCGGCAGCGCACTGGATAGCCTGAAGCCGCACATTCGCCCCTATCCAGAACTAGCCGACACCCTGACACGCGCCCTGGTGGAAAACCCACCCGTGGTCATTCGTGATGGCGGCGTCATCGCCAACGGCTTTGATGAAGAGTTGGATGAACATCGTGGCATGGCCGAGAACGCTGGTGACTACCTGGTTCAGTTGGAACTGCGCGAACGCGAGCGCACGGGGCTTGCCAACCTGAAAGTGGGCTACAACCGAGTGCACGGCTACTTTATTGAACTGCCACGCAGTCAGGCCCAGCATGCCCCCGCTGACTACATTCGCCGCCAAACGCTGAAAAATGCCGAACGCTTTATCATCCCTGAACTAAAAGAGTTCGAGGACAAGGCGCTTTCCGCTAAGTCTCGCGCCCTCACCCGGGAAAAATGGCTCTACGACCAGCTGCTGGCCGAGCTCAATGCTCAACTGCATACGCTGCAAGCCACTTCGAGAGCGCTGGCCGAGCTGGATGTACTGTGCGCCTTCGCCGAGCGTGCCGACGCCCTCAACTGGGTGCGCCCGCAGTTGGTGGACGCCACCGGCATCACGATTACCGCAGGCCGCCACCCGGTCGTGGAGCAGGTCAGCGACAAGCCGTTTGTACCCAACGATGTGCTACTAACACCCGAGCAGCACATGCTGATTATTACCGGCCCTAACATGGGCGGTAAATCGACCTATATGCGCCAAACTGCGCTGATTGCGCTGCTGGCCCATAGCGGCAGCTTTGTCCCCGCCGATGCCGCCGAAATCGGCCCGGTCGACCGGATCTTTACTCGTATTGGCTCCTCTGATGATCTGGCGGGTGGGCGTTCGACCTTTATGGTGGAAATGACCGAAACTGCCAATATTCTGCACAATGCCACTGAACACAGCCTGGTGTTAATGGATGAAATTGGCCGTGGCACCAGCACCTTCGACGGGCTCTCCTTGGCCTGGGCAAGCGCCGAGCACTTGGCCAGTGCCAAGGCACTGACGCTATTTGCGACTCACTATTTTGAAATGACCGCGCTGCCCGAGCAGGCGGAGGGCGTCGCCAATATTCACCTGACAGCGACAGAGCACGGCGACGGCATTGTGTTTATGCACCGCATCGAAGCGGGCCCCGCCAGCCAGAGTTACGGCTTGCAGGTAGCCCAACTGGCGGGGGTGCCTAACCATGTTATTCGCCGCGCGCGTGAAAAACTGATGATGCTAGAGCAGCGGGATGTGGACGAGCAGCAGCGCCCCTCCCCCCGCATGGACGCACCGCAGCAAAATGACCTGTTCGCAAGCGGCCCCCATCCGGTGGTAGAAGCGCTCGATAAAGCCGATATTGACGATTTGTCGCCCCGTGAAGCGCTGGCGTTGCTGTATCAGTGGCGCGAGCTGCTATAGACAATGGGTATAAATAGACAATGGATATAAAAAGCGGCGGTAATCGCATCAACAGATAAGCGCGAGCGCTTGCCGCCGGGTAAGGGCACCACTAGAATGTCGCCCATACTTTTTTATCTTATAAAAAACCGCTGATTTATAACCATTCACGATTGACCACGACCGAGAGTCTTCTCGGTCTCGCAAGAGGGATAGCAAGATGACGTTTGTCGTTACCGAGAACTGCATCCAATGCAAATACACCGACTGTGTGGAAGTGTGCCCGGTCGACTGTTTCTACGAAGGCCCCAACTTCCTGGTCATTCACCCAGACGAGTGCATCGATTGCGCGCTGTGTGAGCCAGAGTGCCCGGCTGAGGCGATATTCTCCGAAGATGAGCTGCCCGATGGACAGGAGCAGTTTATTGAGATTAATGCTGAGCTGGCCGATGTGTGGCCCAATATCGCTGAGAAGAAAGACCCGCTGCCCGATGCCGAAGAGTGGGACGGCAAAACCGGCAAGCTGGAAAAGCTGGAGCGTTAATCGCTGCAGATCGCCAGCCAACAAAAAACCAGCGTTCGCGCTGGTTTTTTGTTGGCTGGCAGATAGGATACTGACCATTCGGCAAATGGCAGGCATAAAAAAAGGCGGCCCGTAGGCCGCCCGCTCCAAGCACTTCCTCTGACCACTCCCTGTGTCAACCTCCTCAGGTGACGTCCTTGCCAGGGCTCACATCACTGTGTCACCCGGCGCACCTACCTGCATCCCGTTGCATCCTGCCTGAAGCATCCTTGCCTCCCCTTGTCCTGCATGCATTGTGGCAGAACAGCGTGAGTTCTCAAGCTGACCCAAAACGCAAAAGGCGAACCCAAGCGGCTCGCCTCCTCTTCACTAAAATATTTAATATCAACCACTTAAATTAAGATTAGTGAAAAATTTCGCTTTTTCTTACATGGTTCCGAGCGAATGTCGTCGGCATTTGTAAGAGATCTCTTACAAATTTTTGAGAGATCTCTTACACGCGGAGGCTATTTTCTCCGCTTACTGACCTTTAATCGCTTTCAAACCGGGGTAGCTAACGTTGCCAAGCTCAGCTTCAATCACCAGCAGGCGGTTGTACTTCGCGACACGGTCAGAGCGGCACAGCGAGCCGGTCTTGATTTGACCCGCACAGGTACCCACCGCCAGATCAGCAATGGTGGTGTCTTCGGTTTCGCCACTGCGGTGAGAGATGACCGCTGTAAAGCCCGCATCCTGGGCCATTTTGATCGCGTCCAGGGTTTCAGACAGCGAGCCAATCTGGTTGAACTTGATCAGAATGGAGTTACCAATCTGCTCATCGATACCGCGCTTGAGGATTTTGGTGTTGGTCACGAACAGATCATCACCCACCAGCTGAACTTTATCGCCCAGCTTATCGGTCAGCGCTTTCCAACCTGCCCAATCAGACTCATCCATACCGTCTTCAATCGAGACAATGGGGTAATCTGCACACAGGCCTGCTAGGTAGTCCGTAAATCCTTCGGCGTCGTAGCTCTTGCCTTCGCCGGAGAGGCTGTACTGGCCATCCTTGTAGAACTCGGAAGAGGCGCAGTCCAGTGCCAAAGTAACGTCGCTACCCAGGGTGTAGCCCGCATCGGCAACGGCCTGCTTGATCACCGCCAACGCGTCGGCGTTAGACGCTAAGTTAGGCGCAAAGCCGCCTTCGTCACCGACGGAGGTAGACAGCCCTTTCGCGGACAGCACCTTTTTCAGCGCGTGGAAAATTTCCGCGCCCATCCGCAGGCCTTCACGGAAGTTAGCGGCACCCACCGGCTGCACCATGAACTCTTGAATATCGACATTATTATCCGCGTGCTCGCCGCCGTTAATAATATTCATCATCGGTACCGGCATGCTGTACTGGCCCGGCTGACCGTAAAGCTCGGCAATGTGCGCGTAAAGCGGCACACCCTTCGCATTGGCTGCCGCTTTGGCCGCTGCCAGGGAAACCGCCAGAATCGCGTTAGCCCCCAGAGTGGCTTTGTTTTCAGTGCCATCCAGCGCCAGCATGGCGTTATCTAGGCCACGCTGGTCCCGCGCATCCATTCCCAACAACGCATCACGGATCTTGCCATTCACGGCCTCAACGGCTTTCAAAACGCCTTTGCCAAGGTAGCGTGATTTGTCGCCATCGCGCAGCTCAAGCGCCTCGCGGGAACCTGTTGAGGCACCGCTTGGTGCACAGGCCTCACCCACGGCACCGCTTTCTAAACGCACGGTCGCATGAACGGTCGGGTTGCCGCGCGAATCGAGCACTTCCAGCGCACTGATTTCAACAATTTTAGTCATGACAGAGTCCTTTGGTTGTCGGTCTAATAGATGATAGGCCCAATGGTTACGACGTTTTAGCGGCGCAATTAACGGATGGTTAAGGAGTCAAATCCCTTCACCAGCGTATCCAACTGCGACAGCTGTGTTAAGAACGGCTCTAACTGGTCCAGCGGCAGCGCACAGGGGCCATCGCATTTCGCGTTATCTGGGTCGGGGTGAGCTTCTAAAAACAGCCCCGCCAACCCTACCGCCACCCCGGCACGCGCAAGCTCTGCTACCTGCGCACGGCGACCGTCTGCGCTATCTGCCCGCCCGCCAGGGCGCTGCAGCGCGTGGGTCACATCGAAGAACACGGGATAGCCAGTCTGCTTCATATCACCCACACCGAGCATATCCACCACTAGGTTGTTATAACCAAAGCTGGTGCCTCGCTCGCACAGCATCAGGCGGTCGTTACCGGCTTCCTGAAACTTGCTGAGAATATGGCGCATTTCGTGGGGCGCTAGGAACTGGGGCTTTTTGATATTGATCGCCGCACCGGTTTTCGCCATCGCCATAACCAGGTCGGTTTGGCGGGCTAAAAACGCCGGCAGCTGGATAATATCAGCGACCTCGGCGGCAGGCGCGGCCTGACAGGGCTCGTGCACGTCAGTAATGATCGGCACGTTGTAGCGGGCTTTTATATCGGCCAGGATCTGCAGGCCTTTCTCTAATCCTGGCCCGCGATAAGAGTGGATCGAGCTGCGGTTCGCCTTGTCGAAACTGGCCTTAAACACATACGGCATACCCAGCTTTTGCGTCACATTCACGTAGGCCTGTGCCACTTCGTCAGCAAGCTCCGCCGACTCCAGCACGTTCATACCGCCCAATAACATGAGCGGCAAAGAATTGCCGGCGGTTAAGCCGGCAACGTTAATGTGATGCTCTGGGAATTGAGACTGAGAAGACATGCTTCCCCCTTTATTCCTGAGGTGCGGCGTGTGCACGGGTGCGTGCAGCTTTATGCTCAAACGCAGCGTTCACAAACCCTGAGAACAGCGGGTGACCATCGCGGGGCGTGGAGGTAAATTCCGGGTGGAACTGACACGCCACGTACCAAGGATGGTCGGCAAGCTCGACCACTTCAACCAGCGACTGGTCAACGCTCTTACCGGAAATCACCAAGCCGGCGGCTTCAAGGTCGTCAATAAACTGGTTATTGACTTCGAAGCGGTGACGGTGGCGCTCAACAATTTCGTCGGCGCCGTACGCTTCACGGGCTTTGCTACCCGATGTCAGGTGGCAAACTTGCCCGCCCAGACGCATGGTGCCGCCCAGGTCAGAGGCCGCATCACGCAGCTCGATTTTGCCTTCAGCGTTGATCCATTCGGTGATCAAGCCCACCACCGGGTGCTTGGTGTCATGAGTGAACTCGGTAGAGTTGGCGTCTTTCCAGCCAGCCACGTTGCGGGCAAACTCAATGACCGCCACCTGCATGCCTAAACAGATACCCAGGTAAGGGATGTTGTTTTCACGGGCATATTGGGCGGTCAGAATCTTGCCTTCCACGCCGCGCTCGCCGAAACCGCCGGGCACCAGAATGGCATCTTTACCTGCCAGACGCTCGGTGCCGTGACGCTCGATGTCTTCAGAGTCGATGTAGTCGACGTTGACCTTAATACGGCCTTGAATGCCCGCATGGATCAGCGCTTCGTTTAGCGACTTGTAGGCATCCAGCAGCTCCATGTACTTGCCGACCATGGCGATGCTGACCGACTTCAGCGGGTTCAGCTTGGCGTCCAGCACCTTCACCCACTCAGAAAGATCGGCGGGCTCGGCTTCCAGGCGCAGCTTGTCGCAGACGATATCGTCCAGGCCGTGCTCGTGAAGCATCAGCGGAATGCGGTAGATGGTGTCGGCGTCTTGCAACGGAACCACCGCACGCTCTTCCACATTGGTGAACAAGGCGATCTTGCGACGCTCGCTCTCCTCAAGCTCCACTTCGCTGCGGCAAATCAAAATATCCGGCTGGATGCCGATAGAGCGCAGCTCTTTGACGCTGTGCTGCGTCGGCTTGGTTTTAGTTTCGCCAGCGGTCTTGATGTACGGCACCAAGGTGAGGTGCATGTAAATGGCGCGGCTTGCGCCCAGCTCGCTGCGGATCTGACGAATAGATTCTAGGAAAGGCAGCGATTCGATATCGCCCACCGTACCGCCGATCTCTACCAGCGCCACGTCAAAGCCTTCACCACCGGCATAAACGCGCTGCTTGATCTCATCAGTGATGTGCGGAATGACCTGCACGGTGCCGCCCAGGTAGTCGCCACGGCGCTCTTTGCGCAGTACGTGTTCGTAAACACGGCCCGTGGTGAAGTTGTTGCCCTGGGTCATTTTGGTACGAATAAAGCGCTCGTAGTGACCTAAGTCCAAGTCCGTCTCGGCGCCATCCTCGGTGACGAACACCTCGCCGTGCTGGAAAGGACTCATGGTGCCCGGGTCCACGTTGATGTACGGGTCGAGCTTGAGCATGGTGACCTTAAGGCCGCGGGCCTCGAGAATCGCCGCCAGCGAGGCCGACGCGATGCCCTTGCCAAGAGAGGACACAACGCCGCCGGTCACGAAGATATATCGTGTCATGGAAAACCTGTCGAAACGTGATCAAAAGGCGTAACAGAAAGCCACACCAGGATGGGACGACAGAATAGCAGAAGACGCCTTAAGGCTCAATTTGAACTGCAACGGCGACAGCTCTCGGTCGCGAGCTAAAGCTGCCTCCCACTCTAGCCACTGGCTGCACATAAGCAGTGGGAGGCCGATTTATCGGGCGAAGGGGTGCCGCAGGCACCCCTTTCCAGCCACCACTTTACAAGCTTAAACGCCCAGGTAGTCCAGAATGCCTTCAGCGGCCTGACGCCCTTCATAAATAGCGGTGACCACGAGATCAGAGCCGCGCACCATATCGCCACCGGCAAAGATTTTCTCGTTGCTGGTTTGGAAAGCGTACTGGCCGTGCTCGGGGGCTTTGACCAGATCCCATTCGTTGACGTCGATATTGGCGCTATCGAACCACGGTGCTGGGCTTGCCTGGAAACCGAAGGCCACCACCACCGCGTCGGCAGCAATGATCTCCTCAGAACCGGGCACCACCTCAGGACGGCGACGGCCGTTCTCGTCTGGCTCGCCAAGGCGAGTGCGTACAACCTTAACGCCTTCGACTTTCTCTTCACCGACTACCGCGACGGGCTGACGGTTGAACAGGAACTCAACGCCCTCTTCCCGCGCGTTCACCACCTCACGGCGCGAACCCGGCATGTTCTCTTCATCGCGACGATAGGCGCAGGTCACGCTGGAGGCACGCTGACGAATCGAGGTACGGTTACAGTCCATCGCGGTATCACCACCGCCCAGCACAACAACGCGCTTGCCTTCCATCGAGATAAAGTCGTTAGGATCTTTCTCAAAACCCAGACGACGATTGACGTTGGCAATCAGGAAATCCAGCGCTTTGTAGACACCGGGCAGGTCTTCACCCGGGAAGCCGCCCTGCATGTACTTATAGGTGCCCATGCCCAGGAATACGGCATCGTACTCCTGCAACAGCGTCTCGAATTCAATGTCGGTGCCGATCTCGGTATTCAGACGGAATTCGATGCCCATCTCTTCAAATACCGCACGACGGCGCTCCATGACGTTCTTTTCCAGCTTGAACTCAGGAATCCCAAAGGTCAGCAGGCCGCCAATTTCCGGGTACTTATCAAAGACCACCGGCTTGACGCCGTTGCGCGCCAGAATATCGGCACAGCCCAGGCCCGCCGGGCCCGCGCCTACAATCGCAACCTTTTTATCGGTCCACACCACCTTGGACATATCAGGGCGCCAGCCCATGGCAAAGGCGGTATCGGTAATGTACTTCTCAACCGAGCCAATGGTGACCGCGCCGAAGCCGTCGTTCAGGGTGCAATCGCCTTCACACAGGCGGTCTTGCGGGCACACGCGGCCGCACACTTCCGGCAGCGAGTTGGTTTTGTGAGACAGCTCGGCCGCTTCAATGATGTTGCCTTCCACTACCAGCTGCAGCCAGTTGGGAATGTAGTTATGTACCGGGCACTTCCATTCGCAGTAGGGGTTACCACAGTGCAGGCAGCGGTGCGCTTGGCTCGCGGCATCAGTCGGTTTGAAGGGCTCGTAAATCTCCGCGAACTCTTTTGCACGGGTATGCGCCAGCTTTTTTTGTGGGTCTTTACGACCCACGTCGACAAACTGAAAATCGTTATTTAAACGGTTGGCCATGATCTCTCTCCTCGAAGCGTAGGGCGCTGACGGTTATTGCGGCTGACGCCGAGACTGATCCAGCAGACTGCCAAGGCTTGCCGCCTTTGGCTTCACCAGCCAGAAGTGGCGCGCGTAGTCGCTGAAGTCTTCCAGAATCGCCGCACCGCGTGCGGAACCCGTCGCGGCCACGTAGGCCTCGATCATCTCGCGCAGGTGGCGGCGATAGGCTTCCATCGCTTCGGTGTTGACTCGGTGGATCTCGACCAGCTCGTGGTTGTACTTGTCCACAAAGCTGCGCGCTTCATCCAGCACGTAGGCAAAACCGCCGGTCATGCCCGCACCAAAGTTAACGCCCGTTTCACCCAGCACGCAGACCAAACCACCGGTCATGTACTCACAGCAGTGGTCGCCAGCACCCTCGATCACCGCGGTCGCACCGGAGTTACGCACGGCAAAGCGCTCGCCAGCGGTACCGGCAGCAAACAGCGTGCCGCCCGTTGCCCCGTAGAGGCAGGTGTTACCAATAATGGCCGTTTTGTGGCTCTCAAACTGGCTGACTTTCGGCGGCACAATCACAATGCTGCCGCCGTTCATGCCTTTACCGACGTAGTCGTTGGCATCGCCTTCCAGGTAAAGATTCAGGCCGCGGGCGTTCCACACCCCAAAGCTCTGGCCTGCCACACCGGTAAAGCGTGCGGTGACCGGCGCAGCTTCCAGGCCATCTTCACCGTAACGCTTGGCAATCGCCCCGGAGGTGAGCGCCCCAACGCTGCGGTCGCAGTTGGTGATCGTGAAGTCGAAGGTGCCACCCGACTGAGACTCAATGGCCTCTTTCAGCGCCGCCAATACTTCCTGGTTTTTGGCACCCGGATCGTGGGGCACGTTGCGGCTCACTTCGCAGAACTGCGGTGCATCTTTGGGTACAAAATCGTTGGCCAGCAGCGGCGTAAGATCCAGCTTGCGCTGAGACGCCGTACTGCCTTCGACTACTTCCAACAGATCCGTACGGCCAATCAGATCAGTCAGTTTGCGAACGCCCAGCATGGCCATCAGCTCGCGCACTTCTTCCGCGATAAAGCGGAAGTAGTTCTTCACCATATCCACAGTGCCGCGGAAGTGCTCGCCGCGCAGGAAGTCATCCTGCGTGGCAACACCGGTGGCGCAGTTATTCAGGTGACAAATACGCAGGTACTTACAGCCCAGTGCCACCATCGGCGCGGTGCCAAAGCCAAAGCTTTCTGCACCCAGAATCGCGGCCTTGATTACATCCAGGCCGGTTTTCAGGCCACCGTCGGTTTGCAGGCGAATTTTGTCCCGCAGGCCGTTAATGCGCAGCGCCTGATGCACCTCGGGCAGACCCAGCTCCCAAGGGGAACCGGCGTGCTTGATGGAGGTTAATGGGCTGGCCGCCGTGCCGCCGTCGTAGCCAGAAACGGTGATTAAATCCGCGTAGGCTTTGGCGACGCCGGTTGCAATAGTGCCAATCCCTGGCTCGGAGACTAGTTTTACCGAGACCTGTGCTTCTGGGTTGACCTGCTTAAGGTCAAAGATCAGCTGCGCCAAATCCTCGATGGAGTAAATATCGTGGTGCGGCGGTGGTGAAATCAGCGTCACGCCGGGCACCGAGTAGCGCAAGCGGGCAATCAGCTGATTGACCTTACCGCCAGGCAGCTGGCCGCCTTCGCCCGGTTTCGCGCCCTGGGCTACTTTAATCTGCAGTACTTCAGCGTTCACCAAGTAGGCCGGCGTCACGCCAAAGCGGCCAGAGGCGATCTGCTTGATTTTGGAGCTACGGATGGTGCCGTAACGGGCTGGGTCTTCGCCGCCTTCACCAGAGTTGGAGCGACCGCCCGCCTCGTTCATGGCCTGTGCCAGCGCCTCATGGGCCTCAGGCGACAGCGCACCCAGCGACATACCGGCGCTATCAAAGTGCGGGATTAGCGCTTCGATGGGCTCGACCTCCTCCAGCGGCACCGGCGACTCAGAAGGCTTGAGCTTCAGCAGGTCGCGAATGGTGGCTACCGGGCGCTCATTGACCAGTTGGGCAAACTTCTTCCACTTGGCGTAGCTACCCTCCTGCACGGCGGCTTGCAGCGACTTCACCACGTCCGGGTTATAGGCATGGTACTCATGGCCATGCACGTACTTGAGCATACCGCCTTGAGAGATGCCTTTACGGGGAATCCACGCGTCCTTAGCCAGCAGCTCTTGCTGCAGCTGCAGCTCGGCAAAGCCCGTGCCCTGAATACGCGAAGCCATGCCCACGAAACAGGTGTCCATGATTTCATCAGACAGGCCTACCGCTTCGAACAGCATAGAGCCACGGTAGGAGGCCAGCGTCGAGATGCCCATCTTCGAGAGAATCTTGAACAGCCCTTTCTGAAGGCCTTTACGGTAGTTCTCGCGGGCGTCTGCCGGGTTGCCGGTCAGCTCGCCGGTGCGGTGCATATCCGCCATGACTTGATATGCCAGCCACGGGTAGACCGCCGTGGCGCCTACGCCGAACAGCACGGCCATCTGGTGAGCATCGCGGGCGTAGCCGGTCTCTACCACGATGTTGGCATTGGGACGCAGCGCCAAGCGGCCAAGGTGGGAGTGAACGGCGCCCACCGCCAGCGCCGCCTGAATGGGCAGTTGGCCTTTGGGCAGCTCCGCATCG
Organism: Halomonas sp. SIMBA_159; assembly: GCF_046536035.1. Taxonomy (NCBI): domain Bacteria; kingdom Pseudomonadati; phylum Pseudomonadota; class Gammaproteobacteria; order Oceanospirillales; family Halomonadaceae; genus Halomonas; species Halomonas sp. SIMBA_159. The sequence goes on along the minus strand of NZ_JAWJBT010000002.1, from coordinate 212,659 downwards.
CTCAGCACCAGGATCACTTTACCCGCTTTTACCTGCGCTTCGGCTTCTTGGCATAGCGCAGTAATCGCCTGCTGCAAGCTGGTCTGCTCAGGGTCGTAGCCCAGCGGCAGCATGTGGCTGGCAAAGGCCGGATCATCCTGGCTTACCAGGGCGGTGAATTTACGCGGCGAAAGCACCGGCGTGGTCAAAATCAAGCGGTGAGCGTGTTCCGGCGTGGCCTTGAAGACGTTCAGCTCGGCACCACAGCAGGTTTCCAACGACATCACGATCGCTTCGCGCAGCGGATCGATCGGCGGGTTGGTGACCTGAGCAAACTTCTGGCGGAAGAAGTCAGTCAGCAGACGCGGACGGCTCGACAGCACGGCCATGGGCGTATCATCCCCCATGGAGCCCACCGCTTCCTGGCCGCTCTCTGCCAGCGGGCGCAGCACCTGGTCGCGCTCTTCGAAGGTGACCTGGTACATCTTCTGCTGCACGTTCAGTGCATCAGTGTCCATGGTCTGGAAGCGCGCCAGTTCGGTCAGCGCCGACTCTAGGTAGTTCGCTTCCTGCTTCAGCCAGCGCTTGTAGGGGTAGGCCGACTTCAGGCGGTCATCGATATCCTGAGTGTGCAGCACTTCGCCTGTTTGGGTATCCACGGCAAGCATTTGGCCGGGGCCCACGCGGCCTTTTGCTACGACGTCTTCCGGCTTGTAGCCGTAGGTGCCGATTTCGGAGGCCAGCGTGATGTAACCGTTTTTGGTAATCACCCAACGCGCCGGGCGCAGGCCGTTACGGTCCAACATACATACCGCTTGGCGTCCGTCGGTCATCACCACACCCGCGGGGCCGTCCCACGGCTCCATGTGCATGGAGTTGTACTCGTAGAACGCGCGCAGCTCGGCGTCCATGGTCTCGACGTTTTGCCAAGCGGGCGGCACCATCATGCGCACGGCGCGGTGCAGCTCCATGCCGCCGGTCAGCAGCACTTCCAGCATGTTATCCATACTGGAGGAGTCGGAGCCGGTGGTGTTGACGATTTCGTCCAGCTTGGCGATATCCGGCAGACGCTCGTTAACGAAGTTCGCCTTACGCGAGTTCGCCCAGCCACGGTTGGCTTCGATGGTGTTGATTTCACCGTTGTGCGCCAGCAGGCGGAACGGCTGCGCCAGCGGCCAGCGCGGTGCGGTATTGGTCGAGAAGCGCTGGTGGAAGACGCAAATGGCGGTTTCCAAACGCGGGTCGTTCAGGTCTTTGTAAAACGCCGGTAGATCTTCCGGCATCACCAAACCTTTATAGGAGACCACCTCGGTGGAGAGCGACGCCACGTAGAAATCTTCATCGCTGCGCAGCGCCTGCTCGGCGTAGCGGCGACCCATGAAGAGGTCGACATCGAAGTTTTCGCTGCTGCCAGGGGCTACAAATATCTGTTCAATGCGGGGCAGGCAGTCCAGCGCCATGGGTCCACAAACGCTTGAATCAGTAGGCACTACACGCCAGCCGAGTACTTCCAAACCACGAGCACTCAGCTCGCGGGCCATAGTCTCTTTGGCTGCGCTTGCACGGGCGTCATCGTTGGGCAGAAAAACTGACCCAACGGCAAAACGCTCGCCTAGCTCAACATCAAGCGCTTCTTTAGCAGCGGCACGCATGAACTGCGCGGGCATTTTCAACAGCAGACCGCAACCGTCACCGGTTTTGCCATCTGCCGCGATGCCACCGCGGTGGGTCATGCAGGTAAGTGATTCAATAGCCGTTTTCAGCAAGTCGTGGCTGGCCTGCCCTTCCATATGGGCAATAAGACCGAAGCCACAGTTATCGCGAAACTCGCCTGGCTGGTGAAGACCTCTATTCATGGGCGTGCCTCTAGTCAGCGTATTTTGTCAGCAGCGTTTTTATGGTATTGTTGCGGGTTTTTCTTTTTTTATGGGTCTTGTTACCCGCCCAAAATAGGGTGTTTTCCGCATTCGCTGCTGCAAGAAAATGGTCGCTCAGCATAGCGATTTGCCACCGCGTAGCGCAATCGTCCGGCGCGCGCCAATCACCCAAAACCCTTGGCAAAACCCGTATTTGCATTACCGTTCAATAAAAAAACGGTTACACTTCAATAGCTTGCACACATAAGAAACGATTTTTTAACGACAAAATTGCATAATTAGACTTTAGTCTAATTATGCAACAAAACCCCATGCCGATAGCGCATAAGGCATACGGATTACATCACTCGACCTTTCAAGCGACGGTTTGAGCATAAAAAAACCCGCCGTTAAAAGGCGGGTTGTTAACGATCAGGCGACCCCTTGCCCTCGGGGATAGTGGTCAAGTAGCTGGCGCAGCGTTTCTGCTGGCGTTGCATCACTCACACAGGCATCCCCCAGGTCGTTAAGCAGCACAAGACGCAGACGCGCATCCACGTTCTTTTTATCCAGCCGCATACGTGCCAGGAAGTCATCAGGCGACATTCCCGTTGGCGCGACCAGCGGAAGGCCCGCGCTTTCAATCACCTTTTTTGTGCGCTCAAGCGCATCAGCGCTGATCCAGCCAAGCTGGTGAGAGAGCGTGGCGGCCATGGCCATGCCTGCCCCCACCGCTTCACCGTGCAGCCAGTTGCCGTAACCTTGGTGCGCTTCAATGGCATGGCCAAAGGTGTGGCCAAGGTTGAGCAGTGCTCGCACGCCCTGCTCAGTTTCATCTTCCGCCACAATATCGGCTTTGATTTGGCAGCTTCTGGCAATCGCTTCTGCAATAACGTCAGGCTCCACTTGGCGCAGGGCGTCCATGTTCTGCTCCAGCCACGCTAGGAAGGCAGCATCACGGATAAAGCCGTACTTCACCACTTCTGCAAGCCCAGCAGAGAGCTCTCGGGCGGGCAGCGTGGTGAGCGTGGCAATATCCACCACGACCGCTTTTGGCTGCCAAAACGCACCAATCATGTTCTTACCCAGCGGATGGTTCACGCCGGTTTTGCCGCCTACCGAGGAGTCCACTTGCGACAGCAGCGTCGTAGGCACTTGAATAAATGCTACACCCCGCTGATAGGACGCCGCCGCGTAACCCACCATATCGCCAATCACGCCGCCGCCCAGCGCAATTAGAGTGCAGCGGCGGTTAAAGCCTGCTTCCAATAGCGCATCCCAAATGCGGCCAACCTGTTCAATGGTTTTATACTGCTCGCCATCCAGCAGCACCACGGTACGCACATCCAAATGATCGGGTAGCGTGTCTTCCAGCGCCTTTAAATAGTGCGGCGACACCGTCTCATTGGTCACAATCATGACCTGACTACCCGCGAGGTAGGGCACAAAGCTATCTGAGCGATTGAGCAGCCCCACGCCAATATGGATGGGGTAGCTACGCTCACCCAGCTCAACGGTTAACGTACGCTCATGGGCTTGCTCGGTCATTGGGATACCTTTTTGTGCGTGGCGCTGACGGCTTCTAACGGATCAACCAACCGGTATACGCGTCGTAGGATTTCATTTACAACGGCACGCGGGCTGCGTCGATCCGTGCGTACCGTAATATCAGACGTGGCGCGGTAAAGCGGGTCGCGGGCGGCAAACATATCGTTGAGCACCTGTTCGCGATTCGCGCACTGTAACAGCGGACGATTGCGGTCTTTGGCCGTACGTTTTAGCTGCTGCTCGACGGTTGTCATCAAATACACCACCGTGCCGCGCTCGCGCAGCGCCCGGCGATTCTCCTCTCGCAATACGGCACCGCCGCCGGTGGCCACCACCACGTCAGAGAGCTGAGTCAGCTCGCCAATCATCTGAATTTCTCGCTGACGAAAACCGGGCTCACCCTCGACATCAAAAATCCAAGGGATATCGGCACCGCAGCGGTCCTGAATGGCGTGGTCGCTATCGTAAAACGGGCGCGATAGCTCTGCCGCCAACAGGCGGCCTATCGTGCTCTTACCAGCCCCCATAGGGCCTATTAAAAAAAGATTGGGTAAATCCTGCATCAGCGAACCGCCAAACCATCATCAAGTAGTCGTGGAGTAATAAAGACCAGTAACTCTACCTTTTCATTGCTCTCTTCGGTATAGCGGAACAGTCGTCCCAACACCGGAAGGTCACCGAGAAGCGGCGTTTTGGCCATCTGGCTAAGCTGCTCTGTGGTCAAAATACCGCCTAACACCACCGTCTGGCCATTATCGACCAGCACCTGGGTTTCAATTTGGTTGGTATCAATGGGCGGCTCACCGCCAAATTCACTCTCGCGGAAGCTGTCGTTTTTGATCACCAAATCCATAATGATGCGGTTATCGGGGGTAATTTGCGGCGTTACTTCCAGCGACAGCTCTGCCTCTTTAAATTCGGTATCGGGATTGCCCTGGGCATCCACACTCTGGAACGCTCGCTCTTCACCCTGGCGAATCGTAGCGGTGCGCTGGTTGGCGGTAATAACGCGGGGCTGGGAGATCGTCTGGCTCTTGCCTTCGCTCTCCAGCGCTCGCAGTTCCAGGTCGAGCAGAATGTCCCCTGAGAGGTAGCCAAAGCTAAAGCCGGTGTTGGCCGCCGCCGTAGAGCCTAAATCCACCGCTAAGCCGCCCTGGGCCCGATTGATGCTATTAGGGTTGATGTCACGACGTGAGAACGTGCCGTCGTCGTTTTCTAGAAAGCCACGGGTACTATCAATTCCCCAGTTGACGCCCAGCTCCCGAGAGGCGGTATCCCGTGCAATCACGATGCGTGCTTCAATTTGTACCTGACGTACCGCTACATCGAGCCGGTCGAGGGTGCGCATAATATCGCGCACCTGATCCGCGGTATCTTGGATCAACAGCGTATTGGTACGCTGATCAACGCTGACACGGCCGCGATCCGTCAACAACCCAAAACCTTCTGCCCCACGCAGCAGTTGGGCTAGATCTTCGGCTCGTGCGTATTTGACTTCAATAAACTCTGTCACCAGCGGGGCCAGGGTTTGCTGCTGATTGCGCGCCTCGATTTCCTGGCGCTCAATATCCGCCAGCTCGCCAGCGGGAGCGACCACAATCACGTTGCCCTGCTCACGGCTAGAGAGGCCCTGGCTTTGTAAAATCAGCGCCAGCGCTTGGTCCCACGGCACATCGTTAAGATTCAGCGTTACCCGGCCGGTGACGCTGTCACTCGCGACTAAATTAAGCCCGGTAAACTCAGCCAGCGTTGCTAATACCGCGCGCACTTCGATATCTTGGAAATTGAGACTCAGGCGGTCACCCGTAAAGCTCTCACCCTGCTGTTGGCGGTCTTGCTGGGTAGATTGGCTAACCGGCTGTACTTCGACGGTCAGCGTGCGGCCGCTTTGCGACGAAATCATCGCGTAAGGGCCGTTGGTTTGCAGCTCCAGCAGCGTATCGCGCTGCCCAGAGCGGGGCGTGATGCGGGTAATGGGCGTCGCGAAATCGGTCACATCGTAAATTTGATTAAGCGAATCTGGAATATCGACATCGCGAAGCTCAGCCACGACCACGCCATTACTGCCTTCTCGCACTTGCGTCACAACGCCTTCGCGGTCAAAGGTGACCAGCAAACGGCCAGCGCCATCCGCACCCCGGCGAAAATCGATGTTGGTGACTTGTGGCCCTTCAGCGGTTTCTAGGCCGCTACTTAACGATTCAGGCAACGCGGTGTTCATAGCGGCTTGTGCGGATTGCGGCTCACTTGCCGCAGCACCCAAGGTAATCCGCAGTTGGTCCCCCTCCACGCGGGAGGTGTAGTCAAGAGGCTGGCTTAAATCGACCACCAAGCGCGTGCGCCCATTGCCTTCCAGCGCGGTAATGCGCTCAACGCCTGCGCTGTCCACGTTAATGCGGCGCTGTGGCAAACCGCTTTGCGTATCCGCCAAATCAAGCGCTAAACGCGGCGGGGAGTCCAACCGATACCCCTGCAGCTCGGCAACACCGCCGCTAAATTGCAGCACCAGCTCCACCTCACCGCCACTGGTTTGGCGCACATCTAGGTCGGTGAGCACAGACCCCAGCGCAACCGTGGGCATCAGGGCTAACAGTGACAGCGTAATTCGACGAAGCATGACGGCCATAGAGTGTTATCCGGTAACAAATAAATATAAGTGTGATCAGGGGTTCCGCTACTCACTCAGCGTGAGGGATGTTTGACGCTCCTGCCACCCTGCCTGCTGATTTAAAACGCGCTCTGTTATTTGTACTTCCTGCGGGCTAATCGCCGTCACCAACCCGTAATCGGTGCCCAGGTAATTGCCTTCACGTACGCTGGTGACACTACCATCTGGCGCACTGATTAGCGCTACTTGCTGCCCACCCATGCGCAGCGTGCCCACTAAGCGCAGCGTCTGGAGCTGAAACTGCTCTAGCGGCTCCGCTTCCCGCTGCTGGTCGGGCGCCAGCGCACTTTCAAAGACTTCCACTACATTAGCGCGCACGCTTTCGGGAGCCAGGAAAGGGCTGCGGGACTCACTATAGCGGTAATCCACCGGCTGATACTCGGGTATCGTCGGAATAATCACCGGGGGCTGGCCCACCGGCGTTCGCCGAATCTCTTCCATCACGGCATCTAACTGGCTCAGGTTGGCATCACTGCAGCCCGCTAAAAGCATCGCGATACTAATAGTGAGTAGACGCTTCATGGGGCAGGCGCCTCCCCTTCTTCTGCTTCTTCTATATAGCTATAGGTGCGAGCCACCAACGACATTCGCAGCGAATCGCCGCTCTGCTCGGCGGGCGCTAATGCTAAGTCGTGCTGGGTCACAATACGCGCTAGCTGGCTAATATCGGTGACAAACTGAGCCAGCTCGTGGTAACCGCCGCGCACCTGAATATCCAGGGGGTGCTCCACATAGTGGGTGTTACGCACGGTTGGCCGAAGACGAATCGTTTCGATACTTAAATTATTGTTCACCGCCGCATCGCTAATACTATCCAGCAGCGAGGGAATCTCGGCACTGGTGGGCAGCATGGCACGCATGGTCGCCATTTGCTCTTCAAGTGCTGTCAGTTGGTCACGTACCTCAGGCAAAAACGCCGCTTCAGAGACTTTGCTGCGGTATTCGCTCAAAAGGCGCGTCTCTTGCCGCTGCGCTGCTTCTAGCTCGGTGCGCTTTTCGCCCACCAGCCACCAGCTTAATGCGCCAAACGCCACGCAAAACGCCAACACACCGCAGAGCGCTTTCAGCAGCGTAGGCCACTCGCCGGCTTCTTTAACATCCAGCGCTTGCCAATCGAGTGTTTGCAGCCGTTGCCACTCCTCGCGCCAACGTTGTCGCCCCCAGATCATGGTGCCTCCTCACTTTCACGCGCATCCGCTACCGAAGATTGCACCACTTCAAACTGGAAAACGCGGCTATTGCCATCCTGACCGCTGGCCACTTCCGACAGCAGCGGCACGCCTAACCCCGGCATACTGGCGATCTGGCGCAGTTGATCCGACACTTGGCGCTCGCTGCCCGCCATGGCAGAAAAGCTTACCTGCTCCCCACTGCGGGTAAGGCGTTGATACACCACGCCATCAACGACGCTGGCAGCAATTTCATTAAATAGCTGAACAGTGCTCACGCGCTCCGCCTGTAGCGTTTGGAAAAGCGTTAGCTGTTCACCTAAGCGCGCAGCGGTTTGCTGGTAGCGCTGCACATCGGCGATTTCGTTATTTAAGCGCTCTATATGCTGGGTGATGTAGGCATTACGCTGCTGCTGCGCCGACAGCTGCTGCTGGTAAAGCTGCGAGACACCTAAGCCAAGCGCAACGCCCGCCAGCAGCATCAGACCTACCACCCCATAAAAACTCCGCGTACGCTTTTCGCGGCGTGCCTCCCGCCAGGGCAGAAGGTTGATATTGATGCTCATAGCCCGACCCTCATCGCTAAGCCTCCGGCGGTGAGCATGGCGGGGGCATCGTTGGTCAAGGCTTCCACGTTAAGGCGTTTATTGACGCGCATGCGCTGGAAAGGGTTGGCGATAGTCACCGACATACCGCTGTCTTCAGCAATGCGTTCAGCCAGGCCAGGAATGACGCTAGAGCCCCCCGCCAGCACAATGTGCTGCACCTCGTGCTGACGTCCGGCGGTATAGTAAAGCTGCAGCGAGCGCCCAACCTGCTGCACCACTGTTTCTAAAAAGGGGTTGAGCACTTTGTCATGGTAGTCGTCCGGCAGGCCGCCGCGCTTTTTAGCAAAGCCAGCTTCCTCATTACTCATGGCGTAGTGGTCGCGGATTGCATCGGTAAGCTGTCGCCCACCGAATACCGTGTCGCGGCTGTAGACGATATGGCCGCCGCGCACCACGTGAAAGGCATTCATATTCGCGCCAATATCCACCAACCCCACGCAGGCGGTGGGATCATTATCGACCTTTAACTGGCGGCGCAGCTCTGCCAGAGAACGCTCCATAGCAAAGGTTTCAACATCCACCGCGGCGGGCTCAAGCCCTGCGCGCTCCAAGGTTTCAGTGAGCTGCGAGACATCTTGCTGGCGGCACGCCACTAAAATAACCTGCTGCTGCTCTTCATCAAACGGCGCAGGCCCCAGGCAGTGGAAGTCGAAGGCCACTTCGCTGAACGGAAACGGAATATGCCGGTCAGATTCGGCGATAATGCGCTCCTCAATTTCATCTTCACTTAATGAGACGGGAAATTGGAGCGTTTTAGTAATGGCGGCACTGGCAGGCACCGCGACAGAGGCCTTCCGCGTGGAGGGTTTGGCATGTTCGACGGCACGGCTAAGCACGTTAGCCACGTCGTTAATGTCGCGAATACGCCGTTCCACTACCGCACCTTCGCGTAGTGGGCGTACGGCATAGCTCTCAACTTGGTAGTTATCGTTACACCGTTTGAGTTCAAGTAGCTTGACGGTGGCCGAGGTAATATCGACACCAATCAACCCTTTACTGGGTTTTAGTAAGCGCATGTTGAGTTCGGCTCCGCCTGCCTGTCGTGCGAGTTTCGAGGTTACATGATTTTTAGTTAAGGCACACGCCAATGCCTCTACGTCATATCAACACTGGTGGCCGCTGCCTCCCCTTCCTATAATGGCAGCCAATTGCGCGCTATGGCGGTTACACCACCATACCTACTCTTCTTTTCACGGGTGCCCACTGTTCATGACGTTTTTACGAACTCTTGTGCTGTCACTATTTTCGCTGGTTGTTGCGCTCTCAGGCGCGATCATACTGGCGGTGATTGGTGCCGCTATCTACTTCTCGCCGGGACTGCCCGACGTTCGCCAACTGCAGGATTTTGAACTGCACACGCCGCTGCGTATTTTCACCAACGACGGCAAGCTGATCGGTGAGTTCGGCGAAGAGCGCCGCATGGCCATTGATTTTGACGATATCCCCCAGGATATGATCAATGCGCTGATTGCTGCGGAAGATGCCAGCTATTTTGACCACGCAGGCGTCGACCCACGCGGCTTGGCACGCGCGATGGTCGAGCTGGTACAGAGCGGCGGCACCATTCAGTCGGGTGGTTCTACCATCACCATGCAGGTCGCGCGTAACTACATGCTGACCCTGGACCAGACCTTTACGCGGAAAATCCGTGAGATTCTGCTGGCCCTGCAAATGGAGAAAATCCTCAATAAAGAGGAAATCTTCGAGCTATACGTCAACAAAATCTTTCTGGGCAACCGCGCCTACGGCATCGCCGCTGCGGCCGAGACCTATTACGACAAGCCGCTGGCCGAGCTGAGCCTCGCTGAAACCGCCATGATTGCCGGGCTGCCCAAAGCGCCCTCGGCGTTCAACCCGCTGGCCAACTCTGAGCGCTCGCTGATCCGCCGTAACTGGATCCTGTTCCGCATGCGCGAGCTGGGCTATATCGACAACGACACGTATCAAAATGCCGTGCAGGCGCCGGTGACTGCCCGTCGTCACTACACCCAAACCGAAGTGGATGCGGCCTACGTGGCAGAGATGGCCCGCCAGTATGCGATTGAGCGCTTCGGCGATACCGCCTACACCGGCGGCTACCGTATTTACACCACCATCGACAGCGAGCTGCAGCCCTTTGCTCGCCAAGCGTTGGCCAACGGCCTGATTGCCTATGACCTGCGCCACGGCTGGCGCGGTGCCGAGCAAGAGGATATCGCTCCAAGCCTGCTAGAAGCCCAAGAGCAAACCAACACTCAGGGCCTGGAAGAGGAGCTGTCCGAGTCGCCTGAAATCCGCGAAACCGCCCGTCAAGCCGCCCAGCGCAGCCAAACGGAAGTGGACGGTGTTGAAGGCGATGTTAGTAATTGGCTACAGGTACTTGAGCGCACGCCTAACTATGGCCTGCTGCAGCCCGCCATTGTGGTAGAGAGCAGCGGCCGTGAAATGCAGGTGCTGACCCGTGGCGGCGAGCTGCAAACCATTGCCTGGAGCGGCTTAAGCTGGGCACGACCCTATTTAAGCCCGCGTAGCCGCGGAGCCGAGCCCAGCAGCGCGGCACAAATTGCCGAACGCGGCGATATGATTCGCGTCATCGAAGCTGACGACGGCACGCTGCGCCTCTCTCAGCGTCCGGATGCCGAGGGTTCTCTGGTCGCTCAAGACCCGCGCACCGGTGCTATTTTGGCGCTGCAGGGCGGGTTCGACTTCAACGCCAGTAAGTTCAACCGTGCCGTTCAGGCCCAGCGTCAGTCTGGCTCGATCTTCAAGCCCTTCATCTACCTTGCCGCGCTGCAAGATGGCGAAATGAACGCCGCCAGCGTGGTCAACGACGCACCGGTTGTACTGGATGACGGTAGTAACGCACTGTGGCGCCCGGTGAACTCTAGCCGTGATTTCCAAGGCCCGATGCGCCTGCGCCCGGCCCTGGCACGCTCGCGCAACCTAGTGACCATTCGCGTACTGCAAACCATGGGGCTAGATCACACTATTGAGTATCTGGAAGGTTTTGGTTTCGCTTCTGAGCGACTGCCCCGCGGCCTCTCGTTGGCATTGGGTAGCGCCAGCCTCACGCCAATGGAAATGACCAACGCTTACGCGGTGATCGCCAACGGCGGCTTCCAGGTCGCGCCTTGGTTTATCGAGCGCGTCACCCGCGATGATGATAACGAGCTTATCGATGAAGCCACTCCGCAGGTAGCCTGTGTAAGCTGTGCTGCAGGTCAGGAGACCGTCGAGATCGATGGCAAAACCTATCCGGTGGCCTCTCGCGTTGCAGACGCGGCTGCGGTGTACATCCTGCGCGATATGCTGCGCGACGTTATCACCTCGGGTACGGGCCGCGCGGCGCTGAGCCTGAACCGTGATGACATCGTGGGTAAAACCGGCACCACCAACAGCCAGCGTGATGCATGGTTTGCAGGCTTTAATAGCAACCTTGTCACCACGGTATGGGTGGGTAAAGACAGCAACGACACGATTGCCGAGTACGGCGCTAATGCGGCGCTGCCGATCTGGATTGAGTTTATGGGCGACTCGCTCGCGGGCACTCCGTCGGCACTTCCAGAGCGCCCCGCCACGATTGTGACCGCCCGCGTTGACCCGGAGACTGGCCGTCGCCTGCACGATGACCAGTCAGGCGGTATTTCTGAGCTGTTCCATCAGGATCACCTACCTGACTTCCAAACACGCCGTATTAGCCAAGAGCTTGAAGAGGCCAGCGGCTCTCAAGGCTCAGGCACCGCAGAGTCAATCTTCTAATTCACTAACAACCGGCTAGCCTACGGGCTAGCCACTTACGCAAAAGCCCGGAAACCTTAGGTTTCCGGGCTTTTTTATGCAGCGGCTTTTACGCTAACACCACGAGATTACCCCACGATGGGCGCCGCCTCACGCTTGCTGGCCTGCCAGTTGGCGGCAATGACAACCGTCATCACCACGACCCCGGCAATTTCTGTCCAGAGGTTTGGGTAGAACACCCCAAAAATCGCGCCGCCAATGGCCAAGCGCGGCAGCCAAGACATGCGCGTAAACAGGTAGCCCTCCAAAGATGCAGCAAACGCACAGAGCGCGAGCAAAGCAATGACCGCGTTCCAGGCCACCACCAGCACCGGCCCGCCAATAATGATCTCTGGGTTGAAGACCATAAACAGCGGAATCAGGTAGAGTCCTTTGGCAAACTTCCACGCCTGGAAGCCCGTCTCCATGGGTTTACTGCCTGCAATCGCAGCCCCGGCAAACCCTGCCAAGGCAATCGGTGGCGTCACGTTGGAGTCCTGGGAGTACCAGAACACCACCAAGTGAGCAATCAACAGCGGCACGCCAAACTCAGCGGTCAACGCCGGGCCAACCAGTACGATGAGGACGATGTAGCTCGCGGTCACTGGCAGGCCCATCCCCAGAATCAGGCTCGCTAACAGCACCATCAATAGCGCCAGCACCAGGTTACCGCCGGAGAACGCCAACATCATGGAGGAGAATTTCAGACCCAGTCCGGTTAGGCCTACCACCCCAACGATAATGCCCGCTACCGCACAGGCCATAGAGACCGCCACCGCATTGCGCGCGCCCAGCTCTAAGCCTTGCACCAGCTTCACCAGCCCCGCCCAAATCACCGACTTGGTGCGTTCAGCGGTTACCGGCTGGCCCTGCTTCGGTGCCACAAAGAAGTACCACAGTGCGTAGCGCAGCACCGCCACTGTCACCATGGTCACCACGGCGTAGTAACCCACCCGCATGGGCGACATGCTCATGGCGAGCAGCCAGACCAACACCGCTAGCGGTAGCAGAAAGTGCCAGCCATCTTTCATGACCTGACGCATCTGCGGCAGCTCGCTTTTCGGCAAGCCCTGCATGCCCTGCTTCAAGGCAATGATGTGCACGAACAGATAGACCGTCGCAAAGTACATGATCGCCGGCAAAATACTGATTTTGACAATTTCCAGGTACGGCGTATTGGTGTATTCCGCAATCAAAAACGCGCCTGCGCCCATCAGCGGCGGCATAATTTGCCCACCGGTAGAGGCTGCCGCTTCAATGCCACCCGCCTGTTTTGGCTGGTAGCCCAGCTTCTTCATCAGCGGAATAGTGAAAGCACCGGTAGTCACCACGTTAGCAATGGCACTGCCCGAAATAGACCCCATGCCCGCTGAGGCCAATACAGCGGCTTTAGCTGGGCCACCACGCTGGCGACCAGTGGCGGCATACGCCATATCAATAAAGAACTTACCCGCGCCGGTACTTTCCAGAAACGCGCCAAACAGCACGAAAATAAAGATATAGGTGGCAGCAACCCCCAGCGGCAGACCGAAGATGCCTTCTTGGCCCAGGTAAAGCTGGCCCGCTACGCGGTCAAGGCTATACCCACGGTGCTCCATAATCCCGGGCATCCACTCACCCAGCCAGGGCAACTCACCCCGTGGGCCAGCAAAGGCGTAGATAATGGCCAACAGGCCAATCACCGTCATACCGAAACCCACCGCACGGCGGCTGGCTTCCAGCACGGTCACCGTGGCAATACAGGCAACCAGAATATCGGTCTCGTTCCAGAACCCGGCGCGGCTGAAAATTGCATCCAGGTTGAAGACTAAGTAGCCACCGGTAATGAGCGCCCCGGCAAAAAAGATCAGATCAATCCCCCACCCCAACACACCGCGTTTACGGTTGGGCCCAAAGGCAGGGAACATTAAAAAAGCCAACAGCATAATCAGCGCCAGGTGAATACTGCGCTGGTAAAACAGACCCAACGGCTGGATGCCCGCTGAATAGAGTTGGAATAACGAAAGCCCCACCGCCACGATGGTGATACACCATAAAACGAAGCGGGGTTGAATCGCATTACCGCCCGGCATGACAACCGGTGGTGGCGTGGATTCGTTCATGAAGTCCTCGGAAGCGTTAGCTAACTTAGGGGGTTTAATACCCACTTAATTTTTATGAAACCGTAATGAGATAAGCGCTTAGTGATAAAGAGTAGCGGTTGATGCTTAGGATGCAGACAGCGCAATAGTGACGCGTTGCCCGGCAGCGCGCTCACTCAAACTTACCGTGATATGCTCGTGAGACGGCCATACCACGCGATGATTAACTGCCGTTGACCCCACCCGCAGCACGTAGCGGTTGTTGGCAACCGGCTCGTTAATCGCATTGATCCAGTACCCGCCCTCACCGTCGGATACCTGCTCACCACGCCCGTAAATATGCCCAAGCCCTGCGGCAAAATCCGGTTGATGGCTACGCTCTAGCTGCATCGTGCCGCCTGCGTTGCGGTAACAATCCAACACCGTGAAATGTTCCACAGAGTGCTGCCACTGGATGCACCAGCGGCTGCCGTCAGGCGCGGCTGCATCCACTAGCGTTTCGCCCTGCTCGGTCACCACCGTTAAGCGCATAGACGCAGCCGCCGAAGCGGGGGTAACCCCCGCTTCGGCGTACAAACCACTTACCACTAAGAGCGCCATCAGCAATCGCTGCCACTGCATGGCCGTGCTCCTTGGTCAATTACGGACGCAGACGGTCCGGAATCTCGGCACCAACTTCTTCAAAGTAGCGAACCGCACCTGGGTGCAGCGGTACAGGCGTTGAGTCCATGGTGAATTCAATGGTGGTGTCGTTAGCCGCCGGGTGAACAGCAATCAGCTCATCGGTGTTTTCAAACAGCAGTTGAGTCAATTGGTAGGCCAGCTCTTCATCCATATCAGAGTTCACAACCAGTACGTTGGGAATACCAATGGTCTGAACCGCTTCATCCATGCCGTCGTACATGCCTGCGGCCAGTTCGTAAGGAGCGAATACTGCTTCCTCCGCCTGGGCGTTGGCAATTTCTTCATCCGACAGGCCAATCAGGCGGATATCGCGGGTAGCAGCAAGGTTCAGAATAGAGCTGGTGGGCGGCCCAACGCTCCAGAAACCGGCATCGATATCGCCATCACGAATCGCATCGGCGGTTTCGTTGAAGTTCAGGCGCTGAGGAGTGAAATCTTCGTAGCTGACGCCGTTGGCTTCCAGCAGGGCACGGGCGTTTAGCTCGGTGCCGCTACCCGGTGCGCCTACAGAGACACGCTTACCGGCTAGGTCCGCAATGCTCTGAATGTCAGACTCCGCCAGGGTGACGAGCTGAACAGCATTGGGATACACAGACGCCAGCGCGCGGGTGTTCTCAATTTGGCGGCCTTCGAAATCGCCGGTACCGGTGTAGGCTTGGTAGACCGTATCGGCCAGAGCCAGCGCCATATCGGCATCGCCGCGCATGATCAGGCCCATATTCTCAACAGATGCACCGGTTACTTCGGCGGTCGCCTGAGCGCCTTCGATGTGGTTGTTGATCATTTCAGCAAAGCCGCCGCCGATGGGGTAGTACACCCCGCCGGTGCCACCGGTGGCAATCGAGAGCTGCTGTGCGCTGGCAGGCAGCGCCACGGCTAACATGGATGCAGCTACGGTATATTTTAGAGTTCGCATGAGCGTTTCCTCCGTCCTGCTTGGACTTATAGGTATGGTTGACGTAAAGGAGGTGTGAAGCCCCAGCCCCGGCTCGCCATTACGGCTGCCCGGGGCGGTGCCAAGAAGTTAGCACGGCTAGTGCGTGGGATGCTAATACAAGCCACGCTCTCAGCTTAGTTCACCAAGGTGTTGACCTGCTCCACTATATGGGCACCAATCGGCAGCGCCGAGGTCGCCGCAGGCGACGGGGCATTGCCCACGTTCACCGTACGTTTGGTATTCACAAACAGAAAATCATCCACCAGTTTGCCGTCGTTGGAGACCGCCTGAGCGCGCACCCCCGCTGGATAAGGCGTTAAATCTTGAAGCGTTAAGCTGGGGCAGTACTTGCGCACCAGCTCAAGATAACCGCGCTTATAAAGCGAGTTTTTCATCTCAAACAGCCCTGGTTTTAAATGCTTACCTAACACTTTCAAAATACCGGGATGGGTGAACATCTGACCCATATCGCTTAACGACATATCCTGCTTACGGTAACCCTCGCGCTTCAGCGCCAGCACTGCGTTAGGGCCAACGGTCACCGTGCCATCAATCATGCGCGTTAAATGAACGCCCAAGAACGGCATGGCGGGATCAGGAATGGGGTAAATCAGGTGGTTGACGATCTGGTTGTGGCGCTCGGGCAGCAGGTAGTATTCGCCGCGAAAGGGGCAGATCGTAAAGCCCGGGTCTTTGCCCAGCATACGAATCACCCGATCCGCCATCAGGCCAGAACAAGAGACCAGATAGCGGCCGGTAAACGTTTCCTGCTGAGTTGTCACCACCACTTCATCGGCGCGCTCTTCAAGGCCGGTCACGCAGTGGTTAAAGCGGATCTCACCGCCGAGGCGTGTAAACTCCGCCGCCATGGCGCGGGTCACCTCGGCATAGTTCACGATGCCGCTGGAGGGCACGAAAATGCCCGCCACGCCGGTGATATTAGGCTCGCGCTCTTTGAGTGCATCGGCTTCCAGCCACTCCCGCTCCAGCCCGTTGGCGGCGGTGCGCTCCCACAATGCCTCCATACGCTGCTTTTCAAGGTCATTGGTGGCTACCAGCAATTTGCCGCAAATGTCGTAGCGCACGTTGTGCTGGTCGCAAAACTCACGCGTGGCGCGGTTGCCTTCCAGGCAAAACTTCGCTTTCAGGCTGCCCGGCGTGTAGTACACCCCCGCGTGAATCACCCCGCTGTTGTGGCCAGTTTGATGCTGGGCCGCCCCCGACTCTTTCTCAACCACCAGCAGGCGCTTATCCGGATAGGCCTGTTGCAGCTGCATAGCGGTGGAGAAGCCCAAAATACCGCCGCCCACAATGATGAAATCCCACATGAATGTCGTTACCTGTGCCAAATTTTCAAAATTTATTGATAATAGCCGTTAATTCACGTTGATCGCCACGCCCCTACATTGGTCTAACACGTTGGTCTAAGGAGTTCTTATGGAGCACGATGCGCCGCGCCAAAACCTCGCGATTAGCGCCTACCACGCGCTTAAGCACGACATCATTCGCGGCCGCTACGCGCCTGAAGAAAAGCTCTTAATGAGCCGCTTAAAAGAGTATTACGGAGTGAGCACGGGGCCGCTGCGCGAAGCGCTTTCTCAACTGGTGGCTGACCGCTTAGTGGTAGCGATTAGCCAGCGCGGCTATCGGGTGGCGGCGATGTCGCTGGCCGAACTGAACGATATCTACGATGCCCGCGCCCAGTTAGAAGGGCTAATTTTGCGCTTAGCGATCGAGCGCGGCGATGACGATTGGGAAGCCAACGTGCTGGCTACCGCCCACCGCTTAGCCAAGGTAACCGAGGTTAGCTCCCCCGATGAATTGCTGGACGGCTGGGATTTACGCCACAAAGCATTTCACACCGCCATCGCCAGTGGCTGTAACTCGCCCCATCTGCTGCAAATGCGCGACACCCTGTTTGATCAGGTAGAGCGCTACCGCCACTTATGGCTGCAAGAGACCGTCATGTCGCCCCAAGCCCTTGACACCAAACGCCAAGAGCATGCCGCCCTGGTCGACGTGATTCTGGCGCGAAATGCTGAGCAAGCCGCCAACCTGATGCGTGACCACCTAATGACGCCGGTGCCAATCATTACTCGGGTACTTCAAGCGCGAGGCATCCGTTAAATTCTGCGTTTTAAAAAAATGTAGATATTTTTAAATAACGGCGATACATTGGGCTCAACAAGATCACTATTCGGAGTTCACGCCATGACACGCTTTAACTGGGACGACCCGCTACTGCTGGAAAGCCAGCTCACCGACGAAGAGCGCCAGATCCGCGATGCGGCTCACGACTACTGCCAGGAAAACCTGCAGCCACGCGTGCTCAGCGCGTTTCGTGAAGAGCGTTTTGACCGCGACATCATGTCGGAGATGGGTGAACTAGGCCTGTTAGGCGCGACGGTTTCCCCGGAGTACGGCGGTGCAGGCGTGAATCACGTGGCCTACGGCCTGATTGCCCGCGAAGTAGAGCGTGTCGATTCCGGCTACCGTTCTGCCATGAGCGTGCAGTCGTCGCTGGTGATGTACCCCATTGAAGCCTACGGCTCTGAAGAGCAGAAGCATAAGTACCTGCCCAAGCTTGCCAGCGGCGAGATGGTCGGCTGCTTTGGCCTGACCGAACCCGACCACGGCTCCGACCCGGGCTCCATGATCACCCGTGCGGAAAAAGTGGATGGCGGCTACCGCCTGACCGGCGCGAAAATGTGGATCACCAACAGCCCGATTGCCAATATTGCCGTGGTATGGGCGAAATCCGCCGCCCACGATAACCAGATTAAAGGCTTTATTGTTGAGCGCGGCACCGAAGGCTTTTCCACGCCCAAAATCGAAGGCAAAGTATCGCTGCGCGCCTCTATCACCGGCGAGATCGTGCTGGACAGCGCCTTCGTTCCCGAAGAGAACCTGCTGCCTAACGTTAGCGGCCTGAAAGGCCCCTTCGGCTGCTTGAACAAAGCCCGCTACGGCATTGCCTGGGGCGTGATGGGCACCGCCGAATTCTGCTGGCACGCCGCCCGCCAATACACTCTGGATCGCAAGCAGTTTGGCCGCCCGCTCGCCGCCAACCAGCTCATCCAGAAGAAGCTGGCCGATATGCAGACGGAGATCACCCTAGGCCTTCAAGCCGCCCTGCAGGTGGGTCGCCTGATGGACAGCGGCAACTGGGCGCCGGAAATGATCTCGCTGATCAAGCGCAACAACTGCGGTAAAGCGCTGGATATCGCCCGCGTTTCCCGCGACATGCACGGCGGTAACGGCGTGTCTGACGAGTACGGCGTGATTCGTCACATGGTGAACCTGGAGTCCGTGAATACCTATGAAGGTACCCACGATGTGCACGCCCTGATTCTGGGCCGCGCGCAAACCGGCATTCAGTCCTTCTTCTAATCCATACCGACTAACGCATACCAACGAATCGATCACCAGCAACGAGGCACCCGATGAGCACAGCCGCGAAGCCACTAGCAGGCATTAAAGTACTCGATATCTCTCGGGTACTGGCAGGCCCCTGGTGCGGGCAGATGCTAGCCGACATGGGTGCCGAGGTGATCAAAATCGAGCGCCCCCAAAGCGGTGATGACACGCGCCACTGGGGGCCTCCGTGGCTCTCCGGCAGCACGGAATCAGCGTACTACCTGTGCGCCAATCGCGGTAAGCGCTCGGTGACGGTAGATATGGCCAAGCCCGAAGGCCAGGCGCTGATCAAACAGCTTGCCGCTCAGTCGGATGTGGTGCTGGAGAACTTCAAAGTCGGCGGGCTAAAGAAGTACGGCCTAGATTACGCCAGTTTAAAGGCGCTCAACCCCGGCATTATCTACTGCTCGATTACCGGCTTTGGCCAGGAAAGCCCCTACGCCCACCGGGCGGGCTACGACTTTATGATTCAGGCCATGGGCGGCATTATGAGCCTGACTGGCAAGCCGGACGGCGAACCCGGCGGCGGCCCGGTCAAAAGCGGCGTGGCGTTTACCGATATCTTTACCGGTTTGTATGCGGCCAACGCAGTGCTGGCAGCGCTCTACCAGCGCCGCGACACCGGCGAAGGCTGCCACATTGATTTGGCACTGATGGATGTTCAAGTAGGCGTGCTGGCGAACCAGGCGCTTAACTATCTGACCTCCGGTCAGGTGCCTCAGCGGTTGGGCAACGCCCATCCTAATATCGTGCCCTACCAAGCGTTTGCCACGGCGGATGGCCATATGATTGTGGCGGTGGGCAACGACGAGCAGTTCAAGCGCTTCTGCCAGGTCATTGATCAACCCCAGCTTGCCTCAGATGAGCGCTTTGCGACCAACGGCAGTCGAGTACAGCATCGTGACGTTTTGGTGCCGCTACTGGAGCTCGCCCTCGCCGCGCAGCCAACCGACACCTGGCTCTCGGCATTTGAAACGGTAGGCGTGCCCTGCGGGCCGATTAATACGCTGGATCGCGTCTTTGACGACCCCCACGTGAAAGCTCGCGGCCTGAAGCAGACGCTGCCCCATCGCCAAGCAGGGGAAGTGCACTTAGTGGCGAACCCGATTCGCATTAACGGCGAATCCATCAGTGCCCAAACCGCACCGCCGACCCTCGGCGAGCACACCGACAGCGTGCTGGATGCCATCGGCATCACCGATGAACAGCGCTTAGCATTACGCCAGGCAGGCATTATTTAGCCACTTACGATTAGCACGCACTTCTCTTAAAACGCTCTGAAGGGCGTTTTTTTTGTTGGCTAAGCGTGCTTGAACAGCTCCCAACCTTTCTGTACAAAACCTATACAGGCAATCCTCAAAGCGCTAGACTGACAGTTATTGCAGTCATACTATTTCTTTAGAAAAAGCTAACGTACTCACGCTTTTTCATAGTCAGCACGTGTTTATAAATGGTTACGTATTTATACGACACTCAAAGGCATTCCCCGCCGCTAGGCAGCAGCGATCAAACACTTCAGGAGACGTTATGGGTAACTGCGCACGGGTGAACGGCACGTGTAAACGCTGTGAAGGAGAGCTCCCCTTTGAGTTCACCATGGCGTTCCAACCCATCGTAGATGTCGCGCTGGCCCGCGTAGTGACCCATGAAGCGCTGGTGCGGGGCGTCAACGGCGAGTCTGCCTGGAGCGTGATCTCTCAGGTCACTGATGAGCTGCTCTACCGCTTTGACCAAGCTTGCCGGGTCAAAGCCATCGAGCTTGCCAGTGAGCTGGGCATGGAAACGGATCTTTCCATTAACTTCCTGCCTAACGCCGTCTACGAGCCAGAAGCGTGTATTCAGGCCACCCTGGAAGTTTCCCAGCGGGTAGGCTGGCCAATGGACAAGCTAATCTTCGAGATTACCGAAACCGAGCGGGTACGCGACCGACAGCACCTGTGCAATATCATCGACGCCTACCGCACCATGGGCTTTAAAACAGCACTCGATGATTTTGGGAACGGCTACGCCAACCTGGATCTGCTCACCGACCTCGCCCCGGACAAGCTGAAAATCGACCGCGAGCTGGTCATGCAGTGCGACCACGATCCTCGTCGCCAGGCACTACTCAACGCCATTATTCTGCTCGCCGCCGAACTCGACATGACGCTGATTGCCGAAGGAGTAGAAACTCGCGCTGAAGCCCTGTGGCTTGCGCGGGCGGGGATTACTCGCCAGCAGGGTTTCTATTACGCCAAGCCCGCGATTGGCAAACTGGGCACTGAATTAACACCACTGCTAGAAGCGTTGCGGTCAGAGGCCCAGCTAAGCACGGAGAGCTGAATGACAAGCATGAGCACGGACCATCTTTATCAGTTGGTAAACCGTTCCAAGCGCAATACGGAGAACGTGATTAAGACCGCACCACTGGGTATCTGCATTACCGACCCTCACGGGCATTTCGAGATGGTCAATCCTGCCTACTGCCAATTCTATGGCTACCGCGAAGAAGAGTTGATTGGCCAGCACTTTACGCTGGTGGTGCCCGAGGCGTACCGCGCCCAAATGCGCCAGCTACACGATGAGTTCATCCAAGGGGATGAAACCCATGAGCTGCGCCAGGAGTGGGAAGTACGCTGTAAAAACGGCGAAACCCGCACGATCATCGCCGAAGCTGCCCGCATCGAGGGCGACGACGCCGCCTCGCGCAAGGTCACCTTTATTGTCGATATTACCCAGCGTAAGCAGCTCGAAGAGCGCTTGAAACAGGCCAACGAGCGCCTTGAGTATCTCGCTCATCACGATGAACTTACTGGGCTGCTCAACCGTCGCCAGGGGCTTACCAAGCTGGAAGAAGCCCTTGAACGCTGCCGCCGCTACGGTAATCAGCTGAGTATCGTGCTGTTCGATCTGGATGATTTTAAGAACATCAACGACACCTACGGCCACAGCACTGGCGACAGCGTGCTGCAAGAGCTAACTCGGGTCGTCAATCAACAGCTGCGGGAAACCGACTTCCAAGTACGCTTGGGGGGCGAAGAGTTTCTGGTCATCATGCCGGAAGTAGATGCCGATTCGGCGTATACCGCTATGGAACGTATTCGCCAAAAGGTCGAGCAAACGCCTTATACCGAACATGAGCTGACCGTGACGCTATCAGCAGGCATCGCATGTTACATTGAAGCGTCGAGTACTCGAATGCTTGATCGCGCTGATAAAGCGATGTATCAGGCTAAACAGGCAGGGCGCAACCAAATTGTCATCGCATCGTCATCAGTGTGATCAACGCTATTGCGCACTATGCTAAAGCAACACCTATCCTTGAAGGAGCTGAGTCATGAGCAATGCCGAGCTAAACGAACTAAAGCAGAAATACGTCGCCGCGGGCGCTGCAAGCCCCGCCACCGCCTTTGCGGACCGCGCCGAAAACGCTGAGATCTGGGACGCCGACGGCAACCGCTTTATCGACTTCGCTGGCGGCATCGGCGTCTTAAACGTAGGGCATCGTCACCCGAAAGTTGTGGCCGCTGTGAAAGCCCAGTTGGATAAGGTGATGCACACCTGCCAAACGGTCATGCCCTACGAAGGCTACGTCAAAGTGGCTGAAAAGCTGAGCCACATCGTTCCCGTGCGTGGTCATGCCAAAGTCATGCTGGCCAACTCCGGTGCCGAAGCGCTGGAAAACGCGGTAAAGATTGCCCGTGCCGCCACCGGCCGTTCTAACGTGATCTGCTTTGACGGCGGCTACCACGGCCGTACTTTCTACACCATGGCGATGAACGGCAAGGTTGCGCCTTACCAAACCGATTTCGGCCCGATGCCGGGCACCGTATTCCGCGCCCCCTACCCGGTTCCTTACCACGGTGTCAGCGAAGACGAAGCCATTCGCGGCCTGAAGATGACGCTGAAAACCGATGCCAACCCGAAAGACACCGCAGCGATCATTCTTGAGCCAGTACTGGGTGAAGGTGGCTTCTACCCCGCACCGACCAGCTTCCTGAAGAAGATTCGCGAAATTTGCGATGAGCACGGCATGCTGATGATCATCGACGAAGTGCAGTCTGGCTTTGGCCGTACCGGTAAGATGTTTGCCATTGAGCACAGTGGCGTAGAGCCGGACATGATGACCATGGCCAAGAGTATGGCCGACGGCATGCCGATCTCTGCCATCGTGGGCACAGATAAAGTGATGGACGCCTCTGGCCCGAACTCACTGGGCGGCACCTACACCGGCAGCCCCACCGCCTGTGCGGCGGCGCTGGCCGTGATGGAAATCTTCGAAGAGGAAAACATCCTCGAGAAGAGCCAGGCGCTGGGCGAAAAACTGGCAGCCCGCTTCAACGAGTGGCAAGGCAAGTTTGATTGCATCGACCACGTGCGCAACATGGGCGCAATGGCAGCATTTGAGCTGGTCAACAACAAAACCGACCGCACGCCGAACCCGGAACTGGCGGCAGCGCTGTGCAAAAAAGCCCGCGAAGAGGGCCTGATCCTGCTCTCGTGCGGTATGTACGGCAACACCATCCGCTTCCTGATGCCGGTCACCATCGAAGACGACGTGCTGAACGAAGGCCTGGATATCATCGAATCCTGCCTGGAATCGCTGATCTAAGCGCTCTGCACCAACCACAACGCCGCCCTATTGGGCGGCGTTTTTTTTCTTACACGACGAAGATCATGCATGACATTTAATAGCGCGTAGTGCTTAAAAACCGCGTTTCAATGCTAGAGGAGATTGAAGGCTCATCTAACGCAGTGATATGCAGCACCACCGGGTGACTCGGCTGGGTCAGCGCTGACGCGTCAGCATTGAGCGCCACGCGTAACTGCCTCGTTTCATTAGCGGCCAAGACGAATGTGCTGGCACCTTGTAAACGCAGGCCGGGCAAGCCGGTAGCGGACAAGGCGTACTGGTGCTCCTTCGTATCTTGATTGCGCAGCGTCACGGTGTAGTAGTTGATAATGCGCCCCTCGGCCGTGCTTTCAAACAGCGCCTGACGATCTCGGGCAATGTCTACATCAATAGGCACCCGGGCATTCAAAAAACTGATCAACAAAACCACCATAGAAAGCAGCGCCACCGTATAGGCCAACAGCTGAGGACGCCAAAACCGCGTAGGTTTGCCCTCTAGCGCGCGCTCGGTGGTGTAGCGAATCAAACCCAGCGGCTTATCGATACGCGCCATCACGCTATCGCAGGCATCAATACACGCCGCACAGCCAATACACTCATACTGCAGGCCATCACGAATATCGATCCCTGTGGGGCACACCTGAACGCACAGTTCGCAATCAATACAGTCCCCAGCAGCCGCTTCCGCAACCTCTTTTCGGTGGCCACGACGCGGCTCACCACGGGCGGGGTCGTAAGAAACAATCAGCGTATGGCTATCAAACATGGCCGACTGAAAGCGTGAATAGGGGCACATATGCAGGCACACCTGATGGCGCAACCAGCCAGCGTTCAGGTAGGTAAACAGGGTAAAAAAGCCGATCCAGAACAGCGCCCAAGGATGCGCCTCGAGACTGAGTAGATCCCTCACGAGCTCACCCACCGGCGTAAAATAGCCCACGAAGGTGACGCCCGTTACCAATGCGATCAGTAGCCAAGCGGTATGTTTAGCGCCTTTTCGCCATAACGACCCCAGCGTGTTAGATGCGTTGTCGCGGCGTATCCGACGGTGCCGTGGCCCCTCCAGGCGGTGCTCGAACCAAATAAACAAAAACGTCCATACGCTTTGCGGGCAGCTATAGCCACACCACACTCGCCCCGCCGCCACCGTGATCAAAAATAGACCAAACGCGCACAGCACCAGAATCCAGGTCAGTAGAATAAAGTCTTGGGGATAAAACGTCGCAGCAAAGAGATGAAACTCCTGGGCAGAGAGGTCAAACCACACCATGGGGCGGTCACCCCACTGAATCCATGGCAAGCCCACATAAAGCGCTATCAGCAGCCAGTTGGAATAACGCCTTATGCGCTGAAAAAAGCCCTGTATTTCTCGCACATAGATATGCCCCGATTTAGAGGGCGAGCGACCCGTAGGTTTCGCCTGAGGCGAATGGTGTTCAACGGCTGCATCGGTGGTTAGGTCTTGCAGTGGAATGCGTTGCGTCATACCGATATCCAGAAAAGAGGGAGTGGCGATCTATACGGTCGAGGGGCGTCACCGAATGAGCCGCTACTATGCCCTCCCAGCCAATCACTAAAACAGATGCAGTTTTAGAGAAAAAAGCCATATCAGTTTTGATATGCTTTTGATTGAGAGTATCGAGTCTGTTGATCCCACTAAGCACCCGCGCCAAGCACCAGCGAGTTTATGCCATGAAACGCTATGAACAGTTTGCCGATGAAATAGCCGCGCTGATTCGCCAAGGCGTACTGGGCCCAGGCGAGCGCATTCCGTCAGTGCGCCAAGCGAGCCGCCATCACGGCATTAGCCCCTCGACGGTGTTTCAGGCGTACTACTTACTGGAAAACCAGGGGCTGATCAGCGCTCGGGCGCGCTCGGGCTACTTTGTTCGTGAACATGCGCGGCGATTGACCAACGAACCCCGCGTCACGCTACAACCCACCGACCCAGCGGAAGTGAAGGTCAGCGAGCTGGTGTTTTCGGTGCTGGACTCACTGCAGGATGATCAAACGGTGCCCTTTGGCTCGGCCTTCCCTAGCCCTGAGCTGTTTCCACTCTCTCGCTTGAGTATCAGCATGACACGCGGCTTGCGGGCGCTTTCGCCCCAACAGGTAGTGGCCGATATGACCACCGGACATACCGACCTGTGCCGGCAGATTGCTCTGCGCTACATGCTGGGCGGCATTCAACTGCCGATGGACGAACTGGTGATTACCAATGGCGCAATGGAGGCGCTCAATCTAGCCCTACAGTGCGTGACCCAGCCGGGGGACTTGGTAGCAGTTGAGTCGCCTGCTTTTTATGCCAGCCTGCAGGTGCTGGAGCGGCTCAAACTACGCGCGGTGGAAATTCCGGTTCACCCCCGGGAAGGGATTGACCTAGAAGTGCTGGCAGAGCGATTAGCGACGCTGCCCATCAAAGCCTGCTGGTTTATGAGCCATCTGCAGAACCCCATCGGCGCCAGCCTAAGCAACGAGCGCAAGCAGGTGCTTTACCAATTATTAAAGCAGCACCAAGTGCCCATGCTAGAGGATGACGTGTATGCCGAGCTCTATTTTGGCAGCACGCCGCCCGCTCCCGTTAAGGCCTTTGATGATGAAGGCTTGGTGATTCACTGCAGCTCTTTCTCGAAGTGCTTGGCACCCGGCTATCGGGTGGGTTGGGTAGCGGGCGGCCGTTATGCCCAGGAGATCTCGCGGCTAAAACTAATGACCACCATTTCCCCCTCTATCCCCGCCCAGGCCGCCATTGCTGACTATTTACAACACGGTGGCTACGACCGCCATATGCGCAAGCTTCGCCATGCCTTAGAAGCCCAGCAAACCAGTATGCTGGCAGCGGCAGATCGCTACTTCCCAGCGCATACGCGCATTACGCGCCCTGCGGGCGGTTATTTCCTTTGGGTGGAGTTTCCCGAACACGTGGATTCGCTGCAGCTGTTTCGCACAGCACTCGACCATGGCGTTAGCCTCGCGCCAGGGCCGATTTTCTCCGCGACCCAACAGTTTCGCCACTGCATTCGCTTGAGCTATGGCTACCCTTGGACCCAGCGTAGCGAGCGGGGAATGGAAACGCTGGGCAAGTTATTGAGCCGTTTTTAGCGCGATAAAGCACATCACACGCGTGATGGCGTTATTTACCGGGGCCGCCGGTCACCTTCTAAAAAGTTAGCGGTAAACACGGCTTTGCCGTGGGTCTCGAACGACCACTTCATCACGTCGCTCAGTGCCGCCATCACCTCATCGAACTCACCAAATACCTGGGTGCTCATTCGGTTGGGGTGAACCTCCAGCCCGGTGGCCTCTAAACGTTTGACCACCTCTTTCACCACGGGCTTGAAATCATCGGCCAGCGGGTAGTAGCTCAGCTGTACGGAAAGATACATATCGTCTCCTTAATCGCCTCTATGGCTGCATCGCCTCTAAGGCTACGCTGTTTGAAACTGCTGCCACGCGGCCAGTATCGCCGAGCGCGTCTCTTCTGGGTGCTCCATGGGGAACATGTGCGTGCCGGGCACCGTGCTGACCGGCAGCCCGCGACGAGCGATGCGCTTGAGCCGTGAAGGCGTCATCAAGTGCGACTGCTGCCCTGCCACCAGTTGAATGGGTACGCCTACGCGCTGCGGCAGGTTGGAGAGGTGATCCGGTAAGTGGCGGAAAATCTCCAGCTCGATGCGCGGGTCAAAGGTCAGCTCGGCGCTACCGTCATCTAAAAGCCGCGTGCCTGCTTCAATGTAGTCGTTGAGCGCCTCAGGGGTAAAGCCACGAAACAGCCCCCGCCGCCGTAGCGAGTTCGCCATCGCTTCACGGCTGGGCCACACGCTGCGCCGCCCTTTGGTTTTACCTGCTGGCGTAATGCGGTCCATCAGCCCAAACCGCTTAGCCGCTTTCATGGCCCAGGCATCTGGCCCCAGCATCAGCGGTGGGTCGAGCATAATCACGCCACCAAAGCGCTCCGGCTGCTTCTCGGCGGCCATGGCCATCAGCGTGCCGCCCAGCGAATGCCCGACGCCCAGCAGTGGCGCGTCGGTATCGGGGAGGTAGCTAATCAGTTCATCCACCAAATTGCCCCAGTTGTGGTTCACCGGGTAATCCGGGTGGTGGCCCAGGCGGTCTAGCGGGTGTAAATCGAACGACTCTGCCAACGGGTCTAACAGGCTGCGGTAGCTCAAGCCGGGAAAGCCGTTGGCATGGGCAAACACTAAACGGGGGCGTTGGATGGCATCGGCAGGCATAGCAGGCTCGCGGTTAGGCTAACGGGAAGAAGCGCTATCTATCATACGTCTGTTTTAACGCGAGCACGGAAACCCGTCAATCCACCCAAGGGTTAACAGGCTAATTAAAACAGCGAGAGCTGCTGGGCAGCGGTCTCTTCCGCCAAGCGGTAGCCGACACCCAGCAGGCGCACGGGGCGCTCGCCCCTTGCCCAGCCCACGTTAAGCAAGGTTTCAAACTGTTCCAAGTTAGGAGCAGGGTCGGCGTGTTCGACGGTGGTTTGGGTGAAGTCGTTGAATTTGACCTTCACCATCACCCCGCGCACGGCGGGTGCCGGGTCTAGGCGAGCGTAGCGGCGTTCTAAATCGCTAATCAGCTCGGGGAGCTGGCGGCGGCAGGCTTCCAGGGTGGGTAAATCTTGAGAGTAGGTTAGCTCGGTGCTGATTGATTTACGCTCGCGGTGAGTTTTGACCGGGCGCTCATCCCGCCCGTGGCTGAGTTCATGCAGGCGATGGCCAAAGCGGCCAAAGCGCTCCACCAGCTCGGTCAGTGGCCGTGCGCGCAGATCCGCGCCGGTCTGAATGCCCAGCTCCGCCAGCTTTTCAGCGGTGCGCGGCCCTACGCCGTGGATCTTTTTCACCGGAAGCTGCTGCACGAAGGCGTCTATATCGTCTGGCGTGATGACAAACAGCCCATCGGGCTTGCGCCAGTCACTAGCAATCTTGGCGAGAAACTTGTTGGGTGCCACACCCGCCGAGACGGTAATGCCCACTTCCTGCTTCACCCGATGGCGAATGGCTTCGGCCATACGGGTGGCGCTGCCGTGGTGGAGCGTGACCTCCGAAACATCCAGAAAGGCTTCATCCAGCGAGAGCGGCTCGATCAGTTCGGTCACATCTCGGTAGATAGCAAACACCTGGCGGGCAACATCTTTGTACTTCGCCATATCGCCACGAATCACCGTGAGGTGGGGGCAGCGTTTGAGCGCCTGAGCCATGGGCATGGCGGAGTGGATGCCAAACTTGCGCGCAGGGTAGTTGCAGGTGGCGACCACCCCGCGCTGCTCCACACTGCCGCCAATGGCAATGGGGATATCAGTTAACGCGGGGTTATCGCGCATCTCTACCGCCGCATAGAAGCAGTCACAGTCGCAGTGGATAATTTTGCGCACAGGCCGACCTTGCCTCCCCCCTTACCTGTAAAAAAGCACAGTTTATCACAGGGTGTGCTACAGCGCTGATGCGCAGCAAAACCCTAGGCGGGGGCGCTGTGAATCCCTCCCTGGACGCTACTTTCGCCATCCATGGCGAAAGACCCCCGCTACGGGTTTTCCGCCCATACTCGCCGGTCTAAATCACGTACCACAAAAGGTGCGCAACACCTGTTCGCTTTCCGTGGCCGGGGCGGCCAAGCGGCGCGCTTCTTCGGATTCATCAAAGGGCTGCGTGACCGCCGCGAGCAGCGTGTGGAAAGGCGCGAAATCGCCTTCTACCGCCGCATCGATGACCTCTTGAATGCGGTGGTTGCGGGGAATCACCACTGGGTTGGCGTGGCGCATGGCCTCTAGGCGTTCACTCTGCTGGCTCGCTTGCTGGGCGTTTTCCCACTCGGCCAGCCAAGCGGTAAGGCCATCAGGCTGAGTGGTCAGCGCTAGCAGCGCCTCTTTGTGGGAATGGGCTGACGAGTCCTTTCTCAGCGCTTGCGCATAGTGCGTTAGCGCGTCGAACGTCGCGGTCATATCCATGCGGCCTTGATGCATATGAATTTCCAGCGCTTCCATCAGCGGCGCGGCGTGGTCGCTTTCTGGGGCAAGGCCCAGCTTGTTAGCTTGCAGGCGGCGCTGCTCGGCGCTAAAGCGGGAGGTAAAACCGCGAAGCACTTCGGTGGCCTGCTCTACCACGGCATCGCCCTCTTCCCGCATGAGCGGCAGCAAGGTTTCGGCAAAGCGGGCCAGGTTCCATTGGGCAATGCCCGGCTGATTGTTGAAGGCGTAGCGCCTGCCCTGGTCAATAGAGCTGTACACCTTCTGTGGGTCGAACTGTTCCATAAAGGCGCAGGGGCCGTAATCGATGGTCTCACCGGCAATGCTGCAGTTGTCGGTGTTCATCACGCCATGAATAAAGCCCAGGCTCATCCAACGCGCCACCAGCGTCGCTTGGCGGGCGGTCACCGCTTCTAACAGCGCAAGGTACGGATCGTCAGCGTTGGCCGCTTCTGGGTAGTGGCGGGTAATCACATGATCGGCCAGCGCTTTGAGCGCGCTTTCATCGCGGCGAACGGCGGCAAACTGGAATGTACCCACGCGAATATGGCTGCTCGCTACGCGGGTAAGCACGGCCCCCGGCTCGGCCATTTGGCGCACCACGCGCTCGCCCGTAGCGACGGCAGCCAAGGCGCGAGTGGTAGGCACACCCACGGCGGCCATAAATTCACTCACCAGATATTCCCGCAGCACCGGGCCAAGGGGCGAACGGCCATCGCCACCGCGAGAAAACGGCGTGCGGCCGCTTCCTTTTAGCTGCACATCACGGCGCAGGCCCTGCTGGTCCACCACTTCGCCCAACAGCAGCGCGCGGCCATCGCCTAGCTGCGGCACGAAGTTGCCGAACTGGTGCCCGGCGTAACCCAGCGCTTTAGGCTCGGCACCCGGCGGCAGCTGGTTACCGCTGAACCACTGGGCCAGCGTGACGTCGTCGGGCTGGGTTTGCATACCTAGCTCCGCGGCCAGGGCATCGTTAAACGCGATCAGGCTGGGCTGTGCCACGGGCGTAGGCTGGCAGGCCACCCATAGGGGCTCTGGCAGCGTGGCAAACTGGTGTTCAAAGGTCAGCACGGGCAACTCCGCTTTTCAATTAATGGCCTACAGAATACCCTAGCAGCTTACTCAAGTAATTGGCGATAGCATGCCGCATAGAGACGCGTTAACCCCTGTTACGTTACCGATTGAGCAAGAGGCGCTCACGCCCCTGCCCCAGGCCTTCTACAACCGCGATACGCTGGAAGTGGCCCGAGACCTGCTGGGCTGCTGGCTAGTGCGCCAGCTCGATGGCGAGTTAATGGCCGCGCGCATTGTGGAAACCGAGGCCTACCGTGGCTCGGAAGATTCCGCCTGCCATGCCCACCGGCGCAGAACCCCGCGCACCGAGGCGATGTTTGGCCCACCTGGCCACGCCTACGTCTATTTGGTGTACGGCATGCACTGGCTGCTGAATGTGGTCACCCAGCCGGAAGGCAACCCCTGCGCGGTACTAATTCGAGCGGTAGAGCCGGTGATCGGCGAGCCTGCCATGCGCGCATGGCGCAGCGTGGCGGGGCGCAACCTGAGCAACGGACCCGGCAAACTCACCCGTGCGCTGCGTATCGATAACGCCCTCTACGGCCACGATATGACGCAAAACGGCGATCAGGCGAACGGGCTGTGGATTACCTCTGGCGAGCCGCCCAGCGCGATTGCCAGCGGCCCAAGAGTCGGCATTGATTACGCCCAACCCGCCGACCGCGACGCCCCCTGGCGGCTATGGAGCGAGGGCAACCCGTGGGTGTCGAAAGCGCGTTAAGCGCCCTTCAGGCAGGCCACCGCCTGCTCCAGCACCGGCGTTAGCGGCGCGCGCCACTGGTGAGACAAAAACTCATCGGCGCGAGTCACACCCAGAGAGAGCGATGCCACGGGTAGGCCCATGGCATGGGCAGCGCGGCAGAAGCGGTAGCCGGAATAGACCATCAACGACGTACCCACTGCTAGCACCGCATCGGCTTGCTGCAGCGCCGCTTGGGCAGCCAACCGACGCGCCGGGGGCACCACATCGCCGTAGTAGACCACCTGCGGTTTGAGGATGCCCTTGCAGCGCGGGCAGTCCAGCACCTTAAAGGTGGAGAAATCGGTTTCCAGATCCGCATCGCCATCCGGCGCGTGGCGGGCATCCAGCGCGGCAAAGGCTGGGTTCATGCGCGCCATTTCACTGTGCATGGCGTGACGCATCATTTGATAGCCGCACGCCATACAGGCCACCACGTCCGCCCTGCCGTGAAGATCAATCACCTTTTTCGAGCCCGCCCGCTGGTGCAAGCGGTCCACGTTTTGTGTCACCAGCAGCTCCACATGCCCCATGTACTCAAGCTCTGCCAGCGCCCGATGCGCCCCGCTCACTTGGGCTTCGCGCATGGCTTTAAAGCCCACCAGCGCCCGCGCCCAGTAGCGCTGGCGTACGGCGAAGGAGCTCATGAAATCACCGTGCTGCACCGGTGGCGGGCGCTTCCACTGGCCATCGGCATCGCGGTAATCGGGAATCCCGCTGTCGGTACTTACCCCCGCCCCGGTAATCACCCAGAGTTTGGGGTGGCGTTTGATAAAAGCGGCCAGTGCTTCCCCGGCCACCTGGCTGCTCTCGCGTTTTTCTGTACTTTCCACGGCCTGCGTCAATGGATCACCCTAGGCAATACTGCGACAAGTCAACGATACTGTATGACAATATAAGCACATGCAATGTGCCCTCGATAGCGGAGTAAGGAGCCTCTCATGCAGTGGGATCACGAGATTATTATTGTCGGTGGCGGCATGGTGGGCGCGGCCCTGGCGGCAAGGCTAGGCCAGGCGGGCATTTCCGTAGGGCTCGTCGAGCGCGGCAGCGCCCCCAAACCCGCCAGCGGCGACTACGACCTACGTATTTCATCGCTCAACGCCCGTTCGCTGGCGTTCGTGAAAGCCAGCGGCGCGATACTGCCCGGCGAGCGCTGCTGCCCGTTCCGGCATATTGATGTGGCGAATCAGGATGGCACCGGCCACTCCGTGTTCTCCGCCGAAGAGAGCGGCATGAACGACTTCGGTATCTTTATCGAAAACCGCGCTTTGCAGTACGCCCTGTGGCAGCGCCTGGAAGCGCTTCCCAGCGTGACCTGCTATACCCAGTGCGCCCCGCTGAGCACCATGGCAGCCACCACCGCCCGCATGCTAGAGCTGGATAACGGCAAAACCCTAAGCGCCCGGCTGATTGTAGGGGCCGACGGCGCACGCTCTACGCTACGTGAACTGGCGGGCATTGGCGTGACCAGCTACGACTACCACCAGCGGGCGATGATTATTAACGTCGAGACCGAGCTGCCACAGCAGGACGTTAGCTGGCAGTGCTTTACGCCTAAAGGGCCGATTGCCATGCTGCCACTGCCCGGCCAGCGCGCCTCGCTGGTGTGGTACGACAGCGATGAAGCCACCAAAGCCCGCGAACAGCTCTCCGACAACGCGCTCCAGCACGCCATTGAAACCACCTTCCCCAAACGCCTGGGCAAGCTCACCCGTATTGTGGCGCGGGCAAGCTTCCCGATTAAGCGCCAGCACGCCAAGCGCTACATCGGCAAACGCCTCGCGCTAATTGGCGACGCCGCCCACGTAGTGCACCCGCTCGCCGGGCAAGGGTTGAACATCGGCCTACACGACGCCGACACCCTGGCCGAGCTGATCATCAAAGGCCGCGACCCCGGCGACCACATCAGCCTGCACCGCTTCGAATGCCAGCGCCGCCTCGCCAACCAAGCGATGATTGCCGCCACCGACAGCTTCCACCACCTGTTCACCGGCGCAAAACCGCTGCGCCAACTGGGCGATCTCAGCCTGCATTTGGCCGAGCGAGTGCCGTTTGCCAAACGTATGATGATGCAGCAGGCCAATGGGTTGAATCCGTTTAAAATCGGCTAACGCTGACTATGCTGAGGGAGAGGCTGCAATAAGCAGCCCTAAAACAATCACAATACCCCCTCAAAAAAGGAAAGCGCATGCGACGCAAGCAACCATTCGCGCTAGTGACAGCCGCCTCGTTTACCGGCCTTGGCCTGCTGTTGGCCACGCCCTTATGGGCCTGGGATGGCGTGGTCGAGAAGCAGACGTTCGAGATGGAGAGCTTTACCACTCAGGGCGGCGAGACGATCCCTAACGTGACGGTGGGCTGGGAAGCCTACGGCGAGCTTAACGAAGCCCGCGACAACGCGATTCTGATTACCCACTTTTTCTCCGGCACCAGCCATGCGGCAGGCCGCTATGGGGCTGATGGCGAGCCCACCGGCTATTGGAATGCCATTATTGGCCCCGGCAAGCCGCTGGATACCGATGAGTACTACATCATCTCCTCCGATACGCTGGTTAATTTGGGGGCGAATGACCCAAACGTAATTACCACCGGGCCAGCCTCCATCAACCCCGATACCGGCGAGCCCTGGGGCATGGATTTTCCTGTGGTGACCATTCGTGACTTTGTCGAAGTGCAGCGTGCCTTGCTGGAAAGCCAGGGCATTGAATCGCTGCATGCGGTGATGGGCGCTTCCATGGGAGCGCTGCAGGCCATTGAGTGGGCCAGCGCTTACCCTGAACGCGTTGAGCGGTTAATTCCTGTGATTGGCGGCGGTGTAGCCGACCCGTGGCTGCTGGCCACGCTCAGCGCGTGGGCCGCGCCGATTCGCCTGGATGCTAACTGGAACGAAGGCGACTACTACAACGGAGAGCCGCCCACCGAGGGGCTAAAAGAGGCGCTGAAGCTGGTCACGCTTAATGCCAACCACTGGCAGTGGGCCAACGAAGCGTTCAACCGTGATTGGGCGGATGACGCTCGCGACCCCGCCCAGGATATCAACGCCCTCTACGCCATCGAGCAAACCCTAGACGACATCGCAGGCGCACGGGCGAAGATCTCCGATGCCAACCACCTGCTCTACCTAGTGCGCGCCAACCAAACCTTTATGGCAGGCCACGGCGACTCCTTGGAAGCAGGCCTAGCCGCCATCGAAGCCCCCACGCTGATGCTGTATAGCGAGAACGATTTAGTCTTCGCACCCGAAGGCGTACGCCGCACCGCCGAGCTGATTGAGGCAGACGGCACCGAGGTAACCCTGGAAACGCTAGAAGGCAACCGAGGCCACCTGGATGGCGTCGTTTCCATCGAGCAAGCCAGCGATACACTGCGGGAGTTTTTGCAGTAAAGGAGAAAGCGCTGGCTTCTTTGGGAGCCAGCGCTAGTGAGTACCGCCCACCGTGTCATGGCTCAGAGGTTGATGAGCCGCTTCAGCTTGAAGACGCTCAACCAACCAAACTTTGATAATAGACTGGCGCGTAACACCAATTCTCGCAGCCTCACGGTCTAGTGACTCCACTACCCATGCAGGAAAATCTACGTTAATCCGTTTTTGCTCCTGATTCACACGCCGAGCCGTGGACAGGTCAAGATCGTCGATTATATCATTTTGATTTTCATCGAACTTTTTATCGAATTCTTTAGCTTTCATAGAGTTCTACCTCCTTTTTGCGAGAGCGCCTAACAGAAATTAATCGAATACGCCCCTCTCGGTAGGTGACGACCGCCGACCAGTGTTTTTCACTGATCATGCCTATTAGCAAAAATCTTGGTTCGCCCTCTGATTTTGCACGAATTTCTAGCAGATATGGATCCTTCCACAGCGCTTGTGCCGCTTCAAAATCAATACCGTGCTTTTCTAGGTTGGTCTGACTTTTATTATCGTCAAACTCAAACTCGTTCATGAGTATAAATTATTCCTTTTTTACTCACTCAACAAGATTTTAAAGCTAGGAATATGTGCAGCATACCTTTATGCCTAACCTCGCTCCAACGCCCGCTGAACCGCCTGCTCCGCGTGGATCTCGGTGGTATCAAACAGCGACACGCTCGTATCCGCTTGCTGAATCAACAAGCCGATCTCGGTACAGCCTAAAATCACGCCCTGCGCGCCGCGCTCAGCCAGCGAATCGACGATAGTTAGGTAGTCAGCTTTGGCATCTGCCTTCACCACGCCCAGGCACAGCTCTTGATAAATCACCGAGTGCACGCGCTCGCGCTGTGGCTCGGTGGGCACCACCACTTCGATGCCGTGGCGCTGAAGGCGCTCGATATAAAACGCCTGCTCCATGGTGAACCGTGTGCCGAGCAGCCCCACGCAGGTAATGTCCTGCTGTTGCAGCACCTGGGCCGTGGCGTCGGCGATATGCAAAAGCGGAATGGAGACCGCCGCTTCCAGCGGCTCGGCCACCTTGTGCATAGTGTTGGTACACAGCACCATGAAATCGGCCCCGGCCGCTTCGACCGCTTTGCCCGCTGCTGCCAGTATCTCAGCGGTGGCCTGCCAGTCGCCCTGATGCTGCAGCGTCTCTATCTCGGCAAAATCAACGCTGTACAGCACCACTTTGGCCGAATGCAGCCCGCCCATCGCCAAGCGCACATGCTAGTTGATGAGGCGGTAATACGTCTGCGTGGATTCCCAGCTCATACCGCCGATTAAACCGATGGTTTTCATGAGTGCTCTCTTAGAAGGCAGAGTGTCAAGCAGCACCGATAAGCTTGGTTTTCCCTACCGATGCTTAACGTTACGCAGCTTCTACAACGCTGCTTCGTAACTGATCAAATCGACGTCTGCTGCCTGGAGACGCAGCGGAATAAGCTGCTGATAAGCATCGGAGTGAAACCACTCATCAACAGACTCAATAGCGGGAAAGCGAATGACTACCGTGTCCGTGTGACGATGCTCTCCGCCTAACACAGCCTTTCGCTGCCCCCTCAGCACTAGCTCGCCCCCAAAGGGCACTATCGTCGCAGGAACCCCACGCTTGTACTCCGCCCATTTCTCAGCGTCTTTCACGCTGATATGGCCAATCACGTATGCCGCCATATCCTCTCTCCCAAGCTAACGTCGGCAACAACGCCGACGTGTAGCGAAAAGGTGCACTCAATGCACGGATGGGAATGTGCTGCTCTACCGACCCTCTGTCAGGCCAGTGCCGCTCCCCGATTAACGGCTGGCGTTCTCTTCGGCTACTTGGCGTAGCGCATCCACCAGTACGTCGGCGGGCTGGGCACCGGAAATCAGGTAGCGACCATCGAGAATAAATGCGGGCACGGCGTTTACTCCTGCGTCCATAAAGCGCTGCTCGGCTTCACGTACTTCCTCCGTGTACTGATCGGAGCGGGCGATGGCTTCAGCGGTGTCGCCGTCTAGCCCAACCTCAATGGCCTTCTCGCGAAGCACCGCTGGGTCGGCAGGGTTTTTCGCCTCACCGAAATAGGCCTCGAACAGGGCTAACTGAAGCGCCGTCTCTTGGTGTTGCGTTCCGGCCCACGCCAGCACGCGATGGGCAGCAAAGGTATTGTTCGCCCGGCGCTCCAGGGCACCCCGGAAATTTAGCCCAAGTTCTTCAGCAGCGGCCATAATCTCGCGCTGGGACTGCTCCATGGTGGCCGCGTCTTTGCCGTACTTGCGGCACAAGTGCTCCAGAATCGGCTCGCCTTCGGGCGGCATATCGCGGTTCAACTCAAAAGGCTGCCAGACCAGCTCAACGTCAATCTCGCCATTGAGTGTCTCTAACGCCTGCTCCAAGCGCCGGTAGCCAATCACGCACCACGGGCAGGCCACATCGGACACTAGGTCGATTCTTACCTTTTGCATTTTGTTTACCCCTTCGACATATCCCAAAATTCGATCAAACGAAAGAAAACATGGTACGTGTATATAGTGAGTAACGGCAGTACCGATTAAGGAGACCACCATGGAAAAAGCAGCGGTGTATAAAAGTAACCGAAGTGAAGCGTGGGACAGCTGGTTTGATGGTCAAAGTGTCATCGCAGACTTTATGAGTGAACGCGAGCAGCCTAAAGAACAGGAACGCGAGGCATTTGATGCTGAAGTCACTGCTTTCTAGCAGCAGTGCTAGGTCGATATAGGGCATATACGAGAAAGCTATTCGCCCGCCACTTCAGAAAAGTGGCCCGATTTATCCAGGGTGTATTCGCCAAAATCCCGCGCCAGGTAAAGCGAGCCTGAATAGACACGCTGGGCCTCTTTACGGATGTCTTCAATGGAAGGCGAGGCAAGTGGGTGAAGCTGGTAACGGGGGCTGAAGTGCGTCAGTACCAGGTTGGGTAGTTGTACCGACTCGGCAAACGCGGCGACAAGCTTTGCGTAGCTATGCCCCACATCACCGGCCTTCTGGGCCATCTCTTCGGTGTAGGTGGCTTCATGCACCAGTACGTGTGCCCCTGCGCACGCTTCAAACAACAAGTCAGGCTGGTCATTATCCCCTGCGATCACTACTTTTCTCGGCTTGTGTTTGAAGATCAGGTAGTCATGGCTTTTTAACCGCTCACCCTCCAACTCAATATCAAACCCTTGCTTCAACTGCCCCCACAACGGCCCTCTCGGAATGCCCTTTTGCGCTAACTTATCAACGTCCAAAGCAGCATCGACCTTTGTCTCCGTAAATCCATAAGCATAGGACGGCGCCCGGTGTGAAAGCCTGAACGTGGTCACCGCAATGCTCTCAAACTCAACGCTGGGCAGCTCGTCCGAGTCGATAAACTCCAGAGCAAAGGGCAAGCAGAGCTGCGTTACCTCACACGTGGCTTCCAGCCAGTCTTGAATCCCTTTTGGTGCCACAATAGTCAGCGGCGCTTTACGTCCGCCCATTGCTGCACTGGCCAAAATGCCCGGCAGCCCATAGCAGTGGTCGCCGTGCACGTGGGTAATCAAGATGGCTTTCAATGAATGAAACGACAGCTTCGTGTGCAAAACCTGATGCTGAGTCCCCTCACCGCAATCGATCAGGTACCAGCCCTTCCCTTTGCTCTCGCGCAAAGCGATGCCGGAGACGTTTCTTGTTTTGGTGGGTACACCGGCTGAAGTGCCGAGAAAGAGTAGGTTCATGGTGTTTTGTGGGGCCATGGAGATTAATAGCTATT
The DNA here is from genome assembly GCF_046536035.1 of Halomonas sp. SIMBA_159. Taxonomy (NCBI): domain Bacteria; kingdom Pseudomonadati; phylum Pseudomonadota; class Gammaproteobacteria; order Oceanospirillales; family Halomonadaceae; genus Halomonas; species Halomonas sp. SIMBA_159. The sequence goes on along the minus strand of NZ_JAWJBT010000002.1, from coordinate 174,405 downwards.
CTCGGAAAATTGCTACAACGCCTACACCAAGGGCGCCTTGACCATGGAGGCGAAACAGCAATGGAAGAGAAGCCACCATGTTAAGCGCTCCTCAAGCGGCGTTAAATTCCAGTGGATGGAGGTCATCCAGATCGACCATACTCCGAGCCACCCAAAGATCATGCATATCTTGCATCGCCAACCAGCTCTCAGGGCTACGTCCCAGCACTTTGGAAAGGCGCAGCGACATTTCCGGGCTAATGCCACTTTCTCCTTTGAGCAGCCGGGACAACGTGGACGGTGAAACGCCCAGACTCGAAGCAAGCTGACGCGAGCTAATGCCAAAGGGTTCCAAATACACTTCCCGAATAAATTCACCAGGATGCGGCGGATTATGCATCGTCATTAGTGATAATCCTCATAATCAAGAATGTAGGCGTTGCCGTCCTGAAATTCGAACGTCATACGCCAATTTCCGTTCACCCAAATCGACCATCGCCCTTTGTCTTTCCCTTTCAATGGGTGAAGCCTAAAGCCAGGGATGTTCATGTCTTCGACTGAAATGGCGGTATCCAGAGCAATAAGCTGCATACGTAGCTTCTTGGCATGATCCGGCTGTATGCCAGCGGTGCTGCCAGTCGAGTAGAACCGTTTCAGCCCTTTGTGCCGGAATGATTTAATCATGAAGAAACCATAGCATGATGCGCATCGCGCAACAACAGTCTTGCGCTTATCGCCAAAATTGATATCAGCAACGCTTGGTCGAACATAGGGCACATCGACCGATAAGGCCTGTCAGCGAGGTGTCATGCGTTACGTTATCAAAGAAAAGCTTTGCCGGTGAGGCTGGTCTTGCAACAGATCTACATCTCGGGCTGAAGCGGATGCTGGTGATTCAACACCACCATGGCGTTCTGATCGTAGTTGTAAGCCTTGAAGCGCGGCTTGCTAACCACTCCTAGTGTGTTTGCCCGATCCTACTAACATCTGGCCGTCAACGGGATTTTTCTACAGCCTCAACGTTTGGTTAAGGGGCGGGCTTTAGCCCGTCCCAGCGAGCGGAGCGAGTGGTTTAAACCATTTGTTAGGCATCTGAGGCGCATAGTATGGCTAGAGCCTCTTTGAAGTTGTGCTTTTGCCACTCGCCCTCAAAGCGCTCTCTGACATATGTCAAGTCGAACTCAGCTGGCTGAGAAAGCACGTTTGTTGCTGTGGTTGTAGTTGTTTTGTATTTAAGTGTTCCGCTCAGGTGCTTGTGGTCTCTTAAAAACATAGCCTGCTCTTCTGCGTTGCTGAAGCTCCCTTCGAGCTCTCCTTGAAGAGTGACCAGTAGAGATGAGTTAGGTGCGAGAACAGCGGAGTTCTGTATTGGGCTGGAGTCTACTTTATTAAAAGCTTTCACTGGGGCTAGCAGTTTGATCTTGTATTTTTTATCTTCTTCTACAGTGAAGATAAGGTCACTTAGACTGGCCGGGGTGGATTGATTATTTATTATGCAGAGCTCTGCTTTTAAACTTGCCTTGTTGAAGGAGTGCCCATTACCACTTGAGAATCGCCCGCTTGCCTCCAGTATCTGCACTGTGAGCGTCTCAAATTTCTTAATTTGCTCTGACGACCATATTTTAAACGTAGCAAAATAGAAGCAGGCTAATGCTGCGAGATATGTTGCATAGGCTGCGTATACGCCTAGCTTTCCAAGCGATGGTGTTATGAGCGCAATTATAAAGCAGCATATGCCAAATTTCGCCGCGCCAACTTCAGATATTTTTATTAGATACTCTTTGTGTTGGTTCATATTCGGCCTTTGCCTAACAGTGATTATACGCCCTACCATGAAACCTCAATGAACGCGACATCACAATGACTGAGGTTTCATAGTGAATCGAACCTACCTCATTGATTCTATAGCGTGCAAAGAGAATTTCGGCGATATAGCCAACATTCGCATGCTGGCGCGTGTTGCTTTACCTCATCAAACCGCCATAAACGCACTGCACGGCCGATGCTCGACGCAAAGCCCAGGCAAGAGGCAAGCCGCTAACCAAACCCCACCGCCACCACGTCCCCCTCAAACCACTGCTGTTTGAGGCCGCGCTGTTTTTCCAGCAGCGTGAGATAGGGCCTTAGCGGGTGTTGGGGCGGTAGGCTGACGTGGAGTTGGCGCAGCCGCCGTTGATAGGGGAGCTGCCCGGCGGGCTGGTGCAGGGGGGTGGCATTCAGGGTTAGCCACTCTATGTCGGGTAGCAGCAGATGCGTGGCACCGCTATCCAGCGCCAAGGTGACGCCTTTGGCGTCGAAGTCACCTGCGTAGAGATGCGGCCTGCGAGTTTTGCGCCACACCTCGGCCAAGTGGGCAAAACCGCCGCCGTAGTGGCTGTCGCCGCGATAGACGACCAGTGGGTTTACGTAGCTATTTAGCGCGGGTAGTTCCGGCGAAAACTCATAGAAGCTATCCAGGTTTTCGACCTGAATCAGGGCGCTGAACGCGCTCGGTTTTAGCCCTAATACATCCACATCACGAATAGCGCGTGGTTCGTTGGCAAGCCCCGCTATTGGCTGCGGCGGAAAGCTGACGAGTACCCGCCGCGCGCGGGGGCTTTCGCGGGTTGCTTTGTCTTCTTCTACGCCCTCTTTCGCTTGGGCGCTGCTGGTTAGGCCGCTGAGTGAACGGCCTAGCGGCGCTATACGGGCGCTCTCTAATACGTCATTGATCTGCGCCAGCAAAGCCGCATCAAAGCGCAGCGCTTTACTGTTGATTCGCGTGGCTAGGTCAATGTCGTGCTGGTGGCACCAGGCCACTACGTCGTCTACCCACTGGCGGCGCGGCTTCTCCACCGTGGGCTGGCGGAGAAGTTCGCGGGCCACACCGTTAAGGCCATTGCGTGCGCGGCTGGGTAGATTCATACGGCCAGCTGCAGTTCTACATCGTGGATCAGGCGCAGGTGGTTGAATTGGCTCGCCTGGCTCTCCTGCTGTTTGAGTAGAAACGCCTTCTGATCGCTGCGCGGTAGGCCTTGGTATTCGGAAATCACCTGAAACAGCCATATCTCATCCGGCCATTCCAGCGGGCTTGCGTGCAGGTACTCAAGGGCGCTGACCGGCTCCGCCTGGGGCTGGTCGATCACGCTTAAATAGAAGTGTTCCACATCCTGCTTGAGCGCCTGCTGGCGGGCGGCGGCGAGGCTGCTTTCTTGCGCTTGGGCTGGGGCCGCGGCTTCAACGGTTTGCGTGGTGTGGCGCGGTTGGGGTAGCTGGTGCAGCAGTTCGGCGAGCAACCGGCACTCCAGGTTGCGATCCAGCGCCGGGGCGGCCGCCGCGCTTAGCGGTGTGGCTTGATTGACCAGCCCCGGCACCTCGCTGCGCCTTGCGTAGTTGCCGGGCACAAAGCCGGGGTGCTCGCGCATAAAGGCGGCCATGCCGCTAATCAGGCGGCTACGCGCCTGCTGCTTGCGAAAGCGCGCCATTAGTTCGATCAAGCGCCGCTGCACTTCGCGCAGGCCGGTGTAGTGGTGGCTTAGCTGCTGCTGTAGCTGGCTGATCAACAGTTTGCGCAGGCTGCCGTCGCTGCCCACTAGCTCGATCAGCTCGTCGAAGTCGATCAGCGCTAGGCCATCCAGCAGCCTGGCGATCTGATTCTGGGCGCGGTCGTTTTCGCGGATCTTGTCGTTGAGCTGGCTGACAAAACCAAAATCGCTATTCAGCCGCTGCCATAAGCTGTCGATGGCATCGGCGAAGCGCCCGTTCAGGTCGTCGACTTCCTGGCGCAGGCGCATTAACTGCTGCTCCAGCCGCCAATGTTCGCCGCGGCTGCGCGCCTCCCGGTAGCTGTGTACCAGGGCGCGAATCAGCTCCAGGGTTTCCGCTACGTCGGCATTCACATGGCGGCGGGTCTCGTCGGCGAGCATCTCGGCGATCAGTTCGCGCACCTTGGGCGCCAGTTTTACGCCGCTCTGCTCGTCCGGTCGCCATAGAGTGCGCGCCGCCAGCAGCTTGCGCAGCGCGCTATCGCTGAGCGATTCCAGCGGCACTTCATCGCGGGTGTAGGCCTGCATCAGCACATCGGCGTGCTTGCCCAGCAGCGCCAGCCGTTCGCTGCCGGTTTTGAGCAGGCGGCTTTCCAGAGCGTGCTCACTCACAACAGGGCCTCCTGGGAACCAGAGCCCTCCTCGCTACCGGATTCAATGGGCAGGTTCTCTTCATCGCGAATAAAGCGCACCAGATCCACCAGATAGTCGATCTTGCCGGTGACCACGAACACCTGCCGCTCGGCGTGGGGCTGGAGCAGGTAGCCGTGCTCTTTCAGGCGCTTGAAAACCTGCTTTACCTGGGCATCGAGCTGGTCACTTTGCGAGCCAAAAAAGCTGTCGGTGGCCAGGCGCTCCAAGCGTTCGCGCAGGCTTTGGTTGTCTTCGCACTTGGCGCTGAATTCGGCGGGTTTGAGCACATCGCCGGGGGCGGCCAGGGTATCGCGGCCCAGGGCCTCTTGCACCAGTTGCAGCCACTCCAGCAGCGGCAGCAAGCTATTGAGCGTATCGCCCAACTGGCGGGAGAGCTGATCCCGGGCGTTGTCATTGAGCTGACGCCAGGCCAGAAAATAGACGCTGCCGTCTTCGTTGCTGGCCAGGCGGCGGTTAAGCGGCCGCAGGTAGGTGTCGATCTCTTCCCGGGTCTCTTCATTGGTGAGATGACGATAGCCGCTTTCATCGCTGATCGGGCAGACAAACTCCCCGGCCAGCAGGCGCTCTAGCAGTGGGCCATGTTCGATCATACCGTCACCTCCTGCTGACGTTCCTGGAGCCTTTCGGCCAGGCGGCTTAGCCGTGGTTCGATGCGTTTTAACACCCGCTTGTTGGGGTTGGTCTCATCGCGGTCGATCAGGTAGCGGTTGGCGAACAGCAGCAGCACATCGGACTCGGGGTTGGGAAACGCGCCGACGATATGAATGCGGTTACTGTCGCAGGCGTCGAACAGTTTTTCGACGTTGTGGTACGCCAGGGTGCCAATCTCATCGATGGGCCAGTGGATGGCGATTTCCGCATCGCCGCGCAGCAGGCGGGTAAAGGCGAGCAGGAACTTACACAGAATCAAATACGCCATGCCGTGGCTGGAGGACTCCAGCAGTTGGCGGTCATTCTTGATCACTAGATCGGTGCCGCCTTCGTTCAGGTGCAGCTCCAGGCGCAGCAGGCTTTCGAAGCTGTACTGCTGGTCGCTGCGCAGCAAATCGACCACGTCCGCCAGGGCGTTGAGGTAGTCGTCGCTGGGCAGCGTCTGGCCGGATTCACGCCACTCTTTGTAGCGCTGGGCGAACAGCTTCAGCGGCTCCCAGAAGCCCAGCTCATCAATGGTGGACTGGATGCGCACTTCGGCCTTGGTGATGCCTTCCAAACGCAGGTCGTCGGCGACCTCTTCAGAAAGCCGGCGGCTTTGGGCGCTGATGCGCCGGTTCAAGTCGCGGAACACGGTGAAGAATTTATCCAGGTCGTCGCTTAGGTTACGACCTTCCTGAATCAGCTGCTGCTGTTGATCTTCGAGCAGTTTGAGCATGTCGCGCAGTAGCGGCAGCTGTAGGCGCGGGTTGTCGCTTTGCAGCTTGCTGCGTTCGCTCTCCAGCGCTTCGGCAAAGCCGCTGCTGGCGTCCTTGATCAGTTGGCTTTCGACTTCCAGGCAGCCACGGCGCAGCTGCTCGATAAGCTGGTGGCGATTGCCCAGTGCCTGGCGGGCGCGCTCGATGCGCTCGTCCACATCGCCCAGGGGCGTTCCGGGCGCTTGGCCGTCGGGTTCGATGGCAAGGCTTTCCAACTGGGTGAGCAGCGGCTTCAAGGCTTCCAGGCAGGCGACTTCGCTCTCCCGCTGGGTTTTTAGCGTGCTGACCGTGCTTTGGTGGGTTTTGCGCGCCGCCTGGAAGTCGTTTTTCAGGTGCTCTTTATCACGCTGCAGCTTTTGCTCCGCTTGCTCCAGCTCTGCCTCCTGGGCGACCAGCTGCGGCTTATGCTGCCCCCACTCGACGCGCATAAAGCGAGTGTATTCGGAGAGCTCATCCTGACGGGCGGCGGTGACGCGGATGCGCTCATCCTGGCTTGCCAGCCGCTCCTTGGTATCTTTTAGCTTGGCTGGGTCGACGCCCTGCTCGGCCAGTTCCTGGCTAAAGGCCTCCTCCAGTTCCGCGCGCTGGCGCTGGTGTTCGCTGTTGGCGTCGGTAAGCTGCTGCTTATATTGGCGCAGCTGGGCATCCAGGCTATCTACCTGGCTCTGGCCGTCGGCCTTGAGCTCCAATAGCTGGCTTTGGTGGGTCTCGCTAAGGGCGGCGAGCGCCTGCTGCTTCTCTTCACGCAGCTTCTTTTGTGCCTGCTCCTGGCTGGCTAACGCAGTTTGATGCGCGGCGCGTCGCTCCTGCTGGCGCTTGGTGTGGCGCTCTTGCTGCTGGCGGCGGGCCTCTATCGCAAACTCGACTTCCTGCTCGGCGCGCTTGTGGTCCATGCGGCCCTGATCTTGGGCTTCATCGGCCTGCTGCACCCGCTCGTTATGCTGTTTGAGCGATTTCTCGGCGGTTTGGCTCTCTGTTTGCACACGGCGCTTGGCGGTGTCCGCCTCTTCGATAGCGGCCAGCAGGCTGGCTTCATCCTGGGCGTAATCCGGCAGGGCAATGGCGGAGAGATCCAGCGCCAGCCCAAACAGATCATCGCTAGCGCCTTCTGCCAGTTGTGGGGCGAGGTCACGCCGCTCTAGCAGCTCTGGCGCAATCACCTTGCCTAACTGCTGCTCCCAACCGGGGCGGTGATAGCGCAGGAAATGGCGCAGGCTGCCCTGCTCCGGGTCGCGCTGCTGATAGAGCGCGAAGCAGCGCTGCTCGGCACGCTCCAGCTGCTGGCGAAGCTGCACCAACTGCTGTTCGGCACTGTCGCGTTCGCGTTTGCGGCTTTCAAACTCGCGGCGCAGGCCATCCAGGGTAGCGGCCGATGCGTTGCGCTCCTGCTGGGCCTGATCCAGGCGCGCCTGGGCAAGCTCCGCCTCGGAAGCCTCTTCGGCGGTCTGGGTCGAGAGCGAGAGCTGCGCTTTGAGTTCGGCTAGCTGTTCGACACCGAGTTCCAGCTGCGCCTGATACTCGCCCTCCAGGCGTTGGCGCTCCTGCTGGTAGCGTTCGTTGAGCTGCTGTTCGGACTCCCACTGCTGCTCCCGGCGCAGGGCTTTCTCTTCGACCAGGGCGTCGATCAGCTCCTGGGATTCACGGGTCTGGCGGGCCAGCGCCTCGGAAAGCTCGCGCAGCCGCCCGTCCAGGCGCGCCTGGCTCTCTTTTACCGCGTCCTGCATCACGTTCAGGTGGGTGCGCAGCTGGTCGCGCTGCTCCCGCCACTGGGGAAGCGCGTTGATGTCGCGCTCCAGGGCGGGCATGTCTGCATCAGCGTACTGCTCGTACTGGATTTGCAGATCATTCAGGCGGCGCTGGGTCTGCTGCAAATCGCTGACCACTTCGCTGTGGCGGTCGTTTAGCTTATCCCGCGCCTCACTATAATCGCTCTCCCGCTGCTGGAACTCGCGGTGATGGCGGGCCAGCTCAGCATCCACATCGGCCATCTGGCGCTCTGCTTTCTGGCGGTCCTCTTCTAGCTGGGGCTTCAGTTGCCACAGCGTGGCATCTAGGTCGGCGAGTTCGCGGTCGATACCGGCGAGCCGGGCGAGAGAGGCCTGCAGCGGTTCCAGGCGCATGGATTGGCGCATCTGGGCAATCCACTCCCGCGCCTTGGTATTGCGAATTCGAGTTACCGGCAGCTCGACGCCATCCTCTTCGAAAATCGCCGCCAGCATGGTTTTGAGGGTGTCCATCTTGCCCTCTTTGGCATGCACCGCCGAGACCAGCTTTTCGATATGACGGATGCGCCGCTCGGGCTTCACCAAGCTGAACTGCGACGCGATCTGGCGCAGCTTGAGGCCGTCGCGGCTGTTGCCGTGCAGTTGGGTAAAGTCGTTTTGAATCACCGAGCGAAATTCAGAGGTCGCGCCCAGCTTGGGGGAGACCGGCGTGCCGCTGCGTCGCAGGCCGCTGGCCCACTGGGTGTAGTCCAGAGCCGCTACGCCCGCCTCACTCTCCACCAGATAATCTTCCGGCTGGTAGGGCGCGCCGACAAAGCGATACTCCACCCCGCCTTCGGCTTTGCGGGTCAGCACCGCCTGGCAGATATTGCCCGCTTCGCGGCGGTATTCGTACACCAGGTAGCTGTTGCGGTTGGGTAGGTAGAACGCGTCGAACTTCATACGCGTTTTGGGCACTACCTTGTTGGGTAATTCGCCGTAAAACACCGGCACCAGCCGCTGTAGCGTGGTTTTACCGGAGGCGTTGGTGCCGCAAATATTGGTGTGGCCGTCCACACTGAGTTCGACCACCCCGTTTAAGTGGCCGTGAATCATCACGATTCGCAATAAGTGAGCCATGCCGTATCCTTGGACTGGTGTTGGTATTGCCGTTAATGCTTTCATTACTGTGTTAGGCGACAGTTTACGCTATCTGATTTGGAGACGTTATGCCCCGCTACCCCGAGCATCTCACAGGCGAAGGCCCCGTAAACCCTTTTCCGGGGATCAAAGTGCTAGAGCGTAAACTGGGCCGGGAGCTTCCGCACCGACTGGGCTCTAACGAGGGGTTAGATATGCCCCACCGCGCCCTGCGGGAGCACTTTGGCGATGCGGTGACGCAGCACGTTTACTGCTATGGCGATGCCGAGGCACTGGGGGTGCGCCAACGCTTGAGCGCACAGCAGAACATCCCCCTGGAGCACCTGCTAGTGGATGCCGGTGCCGATAGCCTGATTGCTCTGGCACTGCGCACCACCTGCACAGCGGGCGATGCGGTGGTGAGCACGGCGGGCACCTACCCTACCTTCGGTTACTTTGCGTTAGGCCAGGGCTGCCGCTTGATTGAGCCAAGTTATCACGAAGCGCCCGGAGTACTCGCCCCGGATTTAGAAGCGCTGGCGGCGGCGGCTCATCAAGAAGATGCGCGGTTGGTGTACTTAGCGAACCCCGATAACCCCAGCGGCCACCTGCACAGCGATAGCGCGATTCTCAAGCTGCGCGAGGCGCTGCCGGAGGCATGCTGGCTGCTGTTGGATGAGGCCTACGGCGATTTTCGTGATGATGCAGGAAGCGAGTTTCTCGGCCAGGCGCTGCCGGGGGTGATTCGCCTGCGTACGCTCTCCAAAGCCCACGGCCTTGCCGGGATGCGTATTGGCTACGCGATTACCGAGCCTGACGTGCTGGCGATGATGATGAAAGTGCGCATTCACTATGCGGTGTCGTCGTTCACCCAGGCTGCTGCTGAAGTCGTGCTCGATCACCCCGAGGAAGTACAGCAGCACATTGAAGCGGTGAAAGCCCGCCGCGAGCAGCTAGCGCTGCACTTTATCGGCCTGGGTGCCGACGTGCTGCCCAGCGCGACGAATTTCATCGGCATTCGGCTCTCCAGCGCGGAATTGGCAGCGGCGGTTCACCAGGAGCTGCTGGCCGAAGGTGTATTGGTGGCCCGCCTTGCGCACCCTGAACTAGCCAACGTGATCCGTATTACGGCAGTGGAAGCAGCGCTGGAGCCCGGCAGGTTGGCCGCGCTGGAGAAGGCAGTGACAGAGGGAGTGTGCTGATTCGGGGAGAGCGTTGATCAAAGCTAGCGTTGATAGAACCGCCAGCAGCGACGCATTGGTCGCCGCTGGCGTGATCAACTAGCGAACGCGGCGGTAACGCCTGGCTCAAGCGTCAGGCAGGGCTGCAATCACCATGATTTCCACTTTCCACTCGGGCTTGGCCAGTTTGGCTTCCAGCGCCGCGCGTACCGGCGGACGACCCGGCACCACCCAGGCTTCCCACACTTCGTTCATTGCCGCAAACTCGGCCATGTCGGTCACCCACACCTGAGCAGAGATCAGGTGCTCTTTAGAGGTGCCCGCCTGCGCCAGCAGCTCATCAATACGCGCCAACACCTGCTCGGTTTGGCCACGCATGCCCACCGTGGCATCCGCCGGCACTTGGCCCGCAAGGTAAACCGTTCCGTTATGAACAGCCACTTGGCTCATACGCGCATTGCTTTCGTGATAGGTCACGCCCATGGGGGTATCTCCAGCTAAGATGTGTATGTTGTTGAGTCGATGTGCACTTAAGCACCGCATTTATACGATGCTTGGCGGGATTCAACAATAGACATGGCGCGACTGGGTGGTGTTAGGTAAGGGGAATCGCGTGGGGAGCACAGTAAAAACCCCAGGCTGCCGGAAGACTGCCTGGGGTTTGCTTAGTTATACATTAGGTAATGATGGAGTAGTTGGTGTTCCAGTTTTCACCAGAATCAGAGAAACCATCCAGATTAATATTGTCGAAGGTTGCTAACACACCTAAGCTGTCGCCTGTAATACTATCACCTTCTCCCGCCTCTACTCGCAGTAATAAAGCATCATCAGAGTTGTCTACTGTATCGCTATTGCCTGCCAACAAATAAACCACTTCGCCAGTTTCAAGTCCAAGTTCGCTAAGCCAATCAGCGCCGTTTGCGCCAAATTCAGCAGTGGTAAAAACAGCAAAGGCTATGTCGTTATCACCCTGATTGAATGCTTGGGCATCAGCATACTTTGCGAAGTCAGCACTAATCCCACCTCGCAGACCTGGAATCTCTGTCGCCTCATCCCCAATTCGTAAGGAATCACCTGCCGCACCTACAGTGAAGTTGGTAATAAGATAAGGCGTGTCATCCGTTGAGGCAGAGGGTAATTCTCTAGGCGAACCAGACTCGACCACTTGGCCATCTATAGATTGATAGAGGTTGCCAAACGTATCAATCATCTCCTCATTTTGATTGCCGTTAATAGTATTATCGGTCAATCTAATCTGAGAGGCGTTTTGAACAACAAACTCTTGCTCTAAAGATCTAACATGAGCAAACTCATCCTGTATCTGCCACTTGAAGATGCTTGTTAAATCTTCAGCAAAATCACTTTGATTGATAGCGCCATCAATGATATTCACTATGTCGCTTCTAATTTCTTCGGCCTGACTAATCGACAGCCACTCGTAAACGACAGGAACGCTTGCATTGATAACATAATCACCACTGATATCTGCACCTGCCAGCGCTTCCTCCAAAGTGTATACATTATCAAAAACGAAGTTATCTAATTCACGAAGTTCTAAATACTGCGCCTCAGTCACGCCTGAGTTAGCCACTAAGCTAACACTTTCGGCCAGCACTACTGCATCTGTACCTATAGCATTTACTATCCTGTCAGGCTCATCAACAATATTCCATGTTGCAAACTCACGTACACTCCACTGCCCGCCTTCTGGAGGTTGATTAACAGCGTCGTCTAGGAACGCTCTAATATTCGTTATATCCGAATTTGCCCTTTGGACCGTTAAATTTCCTAAATCCAAGAAGTCTGTGTCTTCGTTAACATAATAAACCTCAGTAAGCTCTCGGGTTCCATCGACTATGCCCGAGGTCAACCTAAACTGCACAGGCGTGTCATCAATATCGAAGTTAAAAGCATCCGAGTCTCTTAATGTCACATAATCTTCAAAGGTTAGAAAATCACTCCCTTCGTCAAGATCAGCATAGACAACATCTGCGCCACTCAGCCATTCTTCATTTGAGCTCACCGAATCAAGCAGCACTGAAGCTACATCCCGAATGGTCCAATTGATTAAGCTATCAAGCTGAAGTTGATCACTATTGCTCGCACCACCAATCGCAATGTTAGTGTTTTGCACTAATGTTTGAGCACCTTGAACATCAAAGACACCAGCATCAAAAGGACTTTGAGGCACGACAATAGCATAACTGACAGCGTCGCCTTCGCCTGACTTATCAAGCGGCTCACTCGTCTCTAACACGCCCAAAGCTTGCTGAATGGTATAGAGCACTTCAATCGGATCAGATTGATAGTCATAATTATTTAGCGCAATTAACGATTGGTATTGCGCAAACGTAATTTGATCATCCGTAACAGTGACACTATCTGCCAATAAGACATGTGCCTGATTGATTTCCTGTATAATATTGCTGGCGGCATCATTAATCGTCCAATCGAATAATGCCTGAACGTTGCCATCGTTATTTTCGAGACCAGACGCTCCGTTTAGAACCGTTCGCACATCCGCCAGCTCTGCAGCAGCATTTTGCACAGATATCTGCCCGGCAGCGTAAGGCGCATCACTATCAACCAAAACAAAACTATCTATGGGCGCTAAAATATCAGCTTTTACCGCACGCACCGCATCAGACATGTCAGCGTATTCGACAACTGTCTCCCCTAACACGAATCCTTCAGAATCAGGATTATTACCTTCGACGAGGGTATAGGCATTCACTAAGCTTTCATAATCAGCAGACGCAATTGCTGAATCCGTCAACCTGATTCTGTAAGCCTCGACCAATACTTCTCTATTTAGATCAGCACTAATAGTCGCAAAACTATCAACAACGGACCACTGATAGATTGCCGTTAACTCCACTCCCCTATATTCAGGCACACTTCCTGCAATCAAATCCCTGACATCGCTAATATACGCTTCAGCAGTTGCTATATCGATTTCACTGCCAACGCCCAAACCCTCGTTTATATCGAACTGATCTTCAGCGAAGAAGTAGTCGTCGGCCAAGTCACCTGGAGCAGCAAAACTATTGTCTGTGTTATCGAACACATAAGCTAACGTGTACACCACTAAGTTATAATCAAAGCCGTCTACACCAAGAGCATCCGCCAAGCCATCGTACTCGGCGGCTAGAATATTTCCATTCGGCCCGCCATTAGCCGCAAAGATGCTATCTGCGCCTGCCAGCACTTTGTCGGGTACGCCGTTAGTGATGACCCCAAGAATATTGCCAGCAGAATCGGTGATGTTCCAATTATAAAAAGCTTCAAAATTGGCCGCGTCACGGTTGGTAGAACCTTCAAGAATGCTCTTGACGGTCTCAATCTCTGTCAGCGCATTGGCAACACTCAACGCCCCGTTGGGATTTGTGTAGGGCGTGTTGCCTGTAATGGAGTAAAACTCGCTGGGGGCGAGCACACCACCGGCCTCGGCACCCACGGCTGCTTCCAGGTTCGCATAGGTGACAGTGGTGCTGGCGGCACTGTCAGTTGCATCTAAGCGCAGCGTATTACCTAACAACTCCGACAGCTCTTCGTACTGAGCTTGCGTGATGGTGGTACCTGTCACACGCACCGTTTCAGCATTCACAATGGCATCGTCGCCAAACGCATCATCACCGGCGTTGACGTTACTGATACCGTTGAGCAAGTTGCTAATGGTGTCTTCGATTTGCCACACCACTGCATCGCTTGCCAGCAAAGCCGCCTGGTTCTCTGCGCCCGCAATGATGGCGAAATAGCTCTCTCCCTGGTCGACTGTCCATACGGCGTCGAATGCTGTATCCAGATCGATCACGTAGCTGTCGACGAGTGGACCATCGCCAGCATCGATGACGGAGATGGCGTTAGCCAGCGTGTACTCCACCAGCTCACCAAGACGAACGTAGTTAAATTCAGCGGCACTCAGCGCTTCGAACTGCGCAATCGTAATGATGTCGTCATTTACGTTCACTGCATCCGCACGGACAAGGTGGGGAACGTTACCCGCTTCTAAAATCGTGGAAGCGCTATCGACGACCGTCCAGTTGAACAACTCATCGGCATCGGGCGTTTGAGTGTTGAGCGCCCCATCGAGAATACGCTCAACCGCTGCCAGCGTTGTGGCGGCAACATCAATGCTGACCTCGCCTGCCTCAAAGGGCACGGAGGTATCGATGTCATAGTTGGCGGCTAAGCCATCCGCATTAACGGCATTTTCCAGCGTATAGCGAACGATGGTCGTGCCCAGCTCAAAGTTTTCCAGCGTATTGAGCTGGTCAAATTGAGCAGACGTGATCACCCGGTTGCTCGCTGACACTTGGTTGGCTTCAATCACATGGCCTTGATCCAGATCCGCAATAATCGCATCAACGTCATCGCGAATGATCCACTCGAACAGTGTGAGCGGCGGCTGGTTTTTCGCGCCTTCCAATACCCGGCTAACGTCTGCAAAGGCGGCTTCTGCCTCGGCCACGGTGACCGTGCCTGCGTTCAGCACTGCCTGAAGGTCGATGATGTAGTTGCTAGCGAGCGGATCAGCATCCAGCGCTTCGGCCAGCGTGTAATCCACCTCGGTCTCGCCAAGCACGAAATTCGCCAAGCCATTGAGCTGTACAAATTGAGCAGGCGTGATGATCGCTTCCGTCACGCTGATACTGTTGGCTTCGGCGATTTGCGGGCGCGCGGCGGGCGTTCCTAAAATCGTGTCGAGGCTATCGACGATGTTCCACTCTAAGAGCAAGTCACGAGAGAGGTTATCGCTGTCGGTGTTTTGGGCAAGATCCAGCAGTATGCGGGTGCTGTCGATCAGCTCGGCGGCTTCCCGCACGGTCAGATCACCGGCGGAGAAAGGAGTACTCGGGTTCAGCGCGTAGTTGGCGGGCATCACTTCGGTCGCTAGCGCTTCTTCCAGCGTATAAGGCACGACCGTGTTGCCCAGATCAAAATTTTCGAGGGTATTAAGGTCAGCAAACTGATCCGGACGGATGGTGGCATTGGTCAGGGTTACACTCTGCGCACCGACCACCTCCGGGCGACCTAAACCACCGCTCACTAAGACGTCCTCGGCATCCGCACGCACCGACCATGTATAGAGGTCAGCTAGAGCAATAGGCGCAGTCGCGACATCAAAATCCCCCGCTAGTACCGTTTCGACCAGCGCCAATTGGTTGCCTGCCGCCGTGAGCCCCAGCGTGCCAGCGGCAAATGGCTGGTCGGGGTTGATCAAGTACTGAGCCGGCAGTTCATCATTGGCTGCCAGTGCCACCGCTTGCTGCAGCGTTAAATAGGGTACGTCTGCACGGGCATCAATGGTTTCGGAGAGATCGCTGTTCGGGTCTTGGGCGTCTCGCTGCGCATCTCGCAGCGGGTTATTGTTCCCGTCGCGGTAGGCATCGATATTGAGGCCGTCACTGGCGTTATCAATCGCATCCAACGCTTGCCTTACTTGCCCTGCGATCGAGGGCAGGCCTAGCGCATCGGCCATTTCTTGATTGGTCAGTTCGCGGCCAGCTTCGCTGGCTTGATTGAAGGCGCTACCCAGCCGGGAGAGCGCATCGGCACTGCTGACACCCGCCGTGGCTGCCATCGCCAACAAGCTGGCCACTTTCACGCCCGCGATAAGCAAATCCAGATTCGGCGACGACTCTGCCAGCGGGTCGGTCGTCATCAGATCGAGCCGCTGGTCGAGCCCTAACGATGTTTTAATGGCCGTTTGGGCGTCAGCGTCGTTCAAGCCAAACTGCTGCGATAGCTGCACCATCAGCGTGGTCAGCGGTGTGATTACCGTCGCGTCTTCAGGGGCCCGCAGCACACCGGTAAACGGTAGACCCGTGGCAATATCGACACCGCCAGTCGCAGTCAAGATACCGCTGCCCTGTAGGCCGCTAAAGAAGCCATCGTCATTCGTAGTGACTTGGTTTGAATTAACGGCCCGGGTGACGGTTGCTCCAGAGATATAGCCATCGACCACATAGCCGCTAAGAGTGGCCGGGCCAGCATCACCACCGCCACCGCCGCCTCCACCGCCTGCAGCGGCAGCCCCCACGGCAATGGCACCACCCCCTATATAGAGCCAAGGCGGAATGTCACCAAACGAGCTGACCGGCTCGCTGCTACTACTGCTTGCGGTGCTATGGAAGCTGCTGGTGCTTGAGGTATCGGTTGCGAAAGAGGCGCTGGGCACAAACAACAAACTGCCGAAATCTTCGCCACTGGCGATACCTTGCTGCAGGGCATTGCTAGGGCTGATAAGAAATAAATCACCCTGCTGCACCAACGCGCCGCGCTCGATGACCATTTGCGTGCCGTCGGTGCGCGTGACCATCACGTTACCGTCAGGCAGTAGCTCCCAGGTTTGTACATCGGGCAGCTGGCTAAGCGGCACTAGCAATCCGCTTTCGTTACCTAGCATCTGCATAAGGGAGTCGATATCGACGACTACTCGCCCGTTTTCCAACGCTACATCGGCGGCTGCAATATCTATGCGCTGGCCGCTATTCATGATCAACGTCAGGCTGCCGTTGGGCTGGCGAATTACTTCTGCTACTCCTTGCAGGTCGTTCACTGCCACCATTTGATCCGCCAGCGCCTGTTGCGCCAGCAGCGGCAACACTAAGGTTGCAGCCATGCCACCCTGTTTCAATACTTTTTGATTTCTGGCCATCCAGCGGCGCACAAACGCCGCGCGCTCTTTGGGATCAGCGGGAATGTCGATACGCACCACGTCGTCGCGGGTCTCGGACAGGGTATCCCAGTCACGCTGGGTAGTTCTGTGGCTCACCCTTACGCCATTGAGTAGGTGGCCGCTTAGAACTCCGGGCTGCGTTGACTTAAGCATATCGGCTGATGACTTCGCCATTGAGCACATCTCCACTGAAGGTTCGCAAGCGCGTTGCGCCAAACGTTTTTATGAAAGACAGGCGTTGGCCGCCATAGCGCCCTCATCCATCGTGGATGACAAGAGGCGATTAAAAAATAGGCTCAAGTATTTCATAAAGAAGCAGGAAATAAACCTACAAAAAGGCGGGGTAATATACGGCTTCACGGGATTAGGCTTGTCATACAGCGATGAAAGCGCGCTGATTCTCAAACAGCAGGCACAAAAAAAGGGCCTAGCGATAAACGCTAGGCCCTTGAATTTGGTGCCGGTGGCCAGACTCGAACTGGCACACCCGTAAAGGCGGCGGATTTTGAATCCGCTGCGTCTACCAATTCCGCCACACCGGCAATGGATGCGCATTATACGGAGATAACCCCCCAGGTCAATCTCATCGACTGACTTTATCCACCTAAAGCGCTATCCTAGGCGGCTTGTTTGACCACTGAAAAGAGCTTCTTCACATGCAGCGTGCGGACTTCCATTTCGAGCTACCCGACGAGCTAATTGCCCGCTATCCGTCCGAACAGCGCAGCGACTGTCGCTTGCTGTGTGTAGATGGCCCGACGGGCACACTGGAGCACCGTCGGTTTCCTGACCTGCTCAACCTGCTTGAGCCAGGCGATCTGCTGGTCTTTAACGATACCCGAGTGATTCCTGCTCGCTTGCACGGTCATAAAGCCAGTGGCGGAAAAGTAGAAATGCTGCTGGAGCGTCCGCTGGATAGCCACCGAGGGCTGGCGCATATTCGCTCTAGCAAGTCGCCCAAGCCAGGCACCGAGCTGATCTTTGAGGGCAACATCCACGCCGTGGTAGAGGGCCGTCGTGATGCGCTGTTCGAGCTGCGCTTTTTAGGCGATACGCCGATGATCGCGCTGCTGGAAAAGCACGGCCATATGCCGCTGCCGCCCTACATCACCCGGGAAGACGAGCTGAGCGACCGCGAGCGCTATCAAACTGTCTATGCCCGCCGCGATGGCGCCGTTGCGGCACCGACCGCTGGGCTTCACTTCGACCAACCGCTTTTAGATGCCCTGGCTGAAAAGGGCATCAACAGCGCCTTTGTGACCCTTCATGTTGGCGCGGGCACCTTCCAGCCAGTGCGGGTGGACAACATCCTTGAGCACCATATGCACAGCGAATGGATTGAGGTGAGCGAGGCCACTTGCCAGCAGATTCGCGACACCCAGGCCGCCGGCAAACGCGTTGTTGCCGTGGGCACCACCAGCGTTCGCTGCCTGGAGAGCGCCTGCATGAAGAGCGGCGATGGCAAGATTGCCCCGTTCAGCGGCGACACGGATATCTTTATCTACCCAGGCTACCAGTGGCGCTGCGTGGATGCCCTGATTACCAACTTCCACCTGCCCGAATCTACTCTGCTGATGCTGGTGTCAGCGTTCGCAGGCTATGAACACATGATGCAGGCTTACCGTACGGCGGTAGAAGAGCGTTACGCCTTTTTTAGTTATGGCGACGCCATGCTGCTTACCCGCTAATTAACGAGTTATTGTGATGCGAAACGAATGCTTTATGCGCTTTGAGCGCCTAGCCGAAGACGGCCGCGCGCGCCGAGGCCGCCTGCACTTTCCCCGCGGCACGGTGGAAACCCCTGCCTTTATGCCCGTAGGCACCTACGGCACGGTAAAAGGCATGACGCCTGAGTCGGTCAAAGAGATTGGCGCCGAGATCATCCTGGGTAATACGTTCCACCTTTGGCTGCGCCCCGGTACGGATGTAATCGAAGCCCACGGCGATTTACACGACTTTGCCCAGTGGGACAAACCGATCCTGACCGACTCCGGCGGTTTCCAGGTGTTCTCGCTCGGTGAGATGCGCAAGATCACCGAGCAAGGCGTGCATTTCCGCTCGCCGGTGGACGGCAGTAAAGTGTTCATGGGGCCGGAAGAGTCGATGGCCGTGCAGCGCTCGCTGGGCTCTGATGTAGTGATGATCTTTGACGAGTGCACGCCCTACCCGGCCACGTTCGAAGAAGCCGAAAAATCCATGGAGCTGTCGCTGCGCTGGGCCAAGCGTTCCCGTGATGCCCATGGCGATTCGCCTTCCGCACTGTTCGGCATTATTCAGGGCGGCATGCACCCAGAGCTGCGCGAGCGCTCGCTCAAGGGGCTTATGGAGATCGGCTTCGACGGCTTAGCCATTGGCGGGCTTTCAGTGGGCGAACCCAAAGAGGAGATGATCAAGGTACTGGATTATCTGCCTACCTGGATGCCGGACGACACCCCGCGTTACCTGATGGGCGTGGGCAAGCCGGAAGATCTCGTTGAGGGCGTTCGCCGCGGTGTGGATATGTTTGACTGCGTGATGCCCACGCGCAATGCCCGCAACGGCCACCTGTTCACGTCAGATGGCACCGTTAAGATCCGCAACGCCAAGCACCGCTTTGACACGCGCCCGCTGGATGAAGAGTGTGATTGCCACACCTGCCAGAATTTCTCCCGTGGCTATCTGCACCACCTGGACCGCTGCAATGAAATGCTGGGTTCCATGCTCAATACCATCCATAACTTACGCTATTACCAGCGTGTGATGGCTGATTTGCGCGCGGCAATCGAAGCGGGTACATTGACGACCTTTGTGGAAAGCTTCTATGCAAGGCGCGGCCTCCCGGTCCCTCCCCTTGCGGAATCTGACACCTAAACAATAAAAGCCACTGGCTGAGGCGAGTGGCTTAATCCGTTCACCCATTGAGTGTTCTAACCCAGGAGTTCCCTGCAATGCTGGATTTCTTCATCTCACCAGCCCATGCCCAAGAAGCCGCTGCTGGCGGTGGCATCGCGCAAATTGTCATGCTGGTCGGTTTCGTACTGATTTTCTACTTCCTGCTGTGGCGTCCGCAAGCTAAGCGTGCCAAGCAGCACAAACAGCTGGTGTCTGGCCTCGCCAAAGGCGATGAAGTCGTGATCGGTGGCGGCTTGGTTGGCCGCGTATCCAAAGTCAGCGACGAGTTCCTGACCCTGGAAGTCTCTGAAGGTACCGAAGTGAACGTGCAGAAGAACGCCGTTGCCGCCGTACTGCCGAAAGGTACTATTAAGTCCATCTAACGCTTGCACTCCCCCCCTGCCGACCCAGTGCCAGCCACCCCGGCAGGGGTGACATGGTAGCGTCGATGGTGAACGTTGCTGTGCACAGCCTGTCTGTGCACAGCGATTCCGTTTGTAATTGAAGGCAGGGCTTGCATGCTCAACCGTTACCCCCTGTGGAAGTATCTGCTGATACTGGTCGTCCTGGTGGTTGGCCTTATCTACTCGCTTCCCAATCTATTCCCCGCAGATCCCGCCATTCAGGTGAGCGATGCCCAAGGCAACGCGCTTGATGAACGGCAAATAACCCGCGTTGAAGAAGCACTCGCTGAGCGCGATATCGCCATTAAAGCCATTGAAGAGACAAATGGTCAGTGGCTGATTCGCCTGCAAAGCGACGATGACCAGCTAGACGCGCGTGATATCGCCGCTGACGTGCTGGGCCCCAACGCAACCGTCGCGCTTAACCTGGCCGATGCCACCCCCGGCTGGCTACAAGCCTTTTCAGCATCTCCGATGACGCTGGGCCTGGATTTACGTGGCGGCGTTCACTTCCTGCTGGAAGTGGATATGGACGCTGCGCTGACACAGCGTCTTGAGGTGAATGCCAGCGCCATGCGCGAACTGCTGCGTGGCGAACGCATTCGTTACCGCAACACAACGCTTGAAGAGCGTTCGCTCTCTATCGACTTTGCTAGCAGCGAAGATCGTGACGCCGCCCGGCGCTTGATTAGCCGCGACTTCCCTAACTTCGAGTACACCAATGAAGGGGATGGCCGCGCCTCAAGCCTGGTTATGACGCTAAGCGACATAACGGTGAGCGAGATTCAGGACTACGCCATCAACCAGAACTTGACCACGCTGCGTAACCGCGTGAATGAGCTGGGCGTTGCCGAGCCCATGGTACAGCGCCAAGGCCCCAGCCAAATTGTGGTGGAGCTGCCCGGCGTGCAAGATACCGTGGCGGCTAAGCGGATCGTCGGTGCAACGGCTAACCTGGAGTTCCGTTTAGAAGCACGTAACGATACGCCAGACGTGGAAACCGAACGCTTTGAATTCCGCAACGACCCTGCCCGCTCAGCAGAGCTGATGCGCGATGTAATCATTACCGGTGACAGCGTTTCCAGCGCCAGCAATAGCTTTGATGAAAACGGTCGCCCTCAGGTCAATATCAACCTGGATGGTACCGGCGGCACGCTGATGAACCGCGCTACGCGCACCAACATTGGTCGCAATATGGCGGTACTGTTTATCGAGCATAAGAGCGAAGACCGCATCGAAGTAGATCCGGAAACCGGTGAAGAAACCATCATCCGCGAGCCCTACACCGAGCGCGGCCTGATTAGCTTAGCCACCATTCAAAGCGCACTGGGCAACAGTTTCCGCATCACTGGCCTAGACTCTCCTACCGAAGCTGCCGAGCTTTCGCTACTGCTGCGTTCAGGTTCACTGGCGGCACCGATCTACTTCGTGCAAGAGCGCACCATTGGGCCAAGCTTAGGCGCTGAAAATATTGAGCGCGGCCTGCTATCGGTGCAAATCGGTCTGCTGCTGGTCGTCCTGTTTATGCTGGTGCGCTACAAAGTGTTCGGCGTCTTTGCCAACATTGCGCTGGCGCTGAACCTGACGCTGCTGGTGGCGGTAATGTCGATGCTGGGTGCCACACTCACGCTGCCTGGTATTGCCGGTATCGTGCTAACGCTGGGCATGGCGGTGGATGCCAACGTGCTGATCTTTGAGCGGATACGCGAAGAGCTGCGCAACGGCATGTCGATTCAGCAAGCCATTTATGCGGGCTACGAGCGTGCCTTTACCTCAATCGTGGATGCCAATATCACCACGCTGCTAGTGGCGGTGATTCTGTTCTCGATTGGCACCGGCCCGGTGAAAGGTTTTGCGGTGACGCTCTCTATCGGCATCCTGACATCGATGTTCACTGCGCTGCTGGTGACGCGCGCCATGGTCAACCTGACCTATGGCAGCAAGCCCGTCAAAAAGCTGTGGATCTAATTTCAATGGGATCTCAACACGCGCTCAGCACAGAATTTAAGAGGTGGTAATGAAACCCCTATCACAACTGCGCATCGACTTTATGGGACGGCGCAATCTTGCGTTTATCGTCTCGGCCGTGATGCTGATTGTTTCTATTGGCGCCATTTTGTTTCAGCAGCTCAACCTGGGCCTGGACTTTACCGGCGGTACGCTGGTGGAAGTGCGCTACGGCGTGGCACCTTCACTGGATGCCATTCGCCAACTGCTGGAAGACAGCGGCTTCCAAGACGTGTCGGTACAAACTTTTGGCGCTTCAACAGAAGTATTGATTCGCCTACAGCAAGCGTTTGATGGCGACGTGGGTAACGAGGTTGTCAACCTTTTGCGTGCTGACGGCGACAGCGTTAACTTGGTTCGCGCTGAGTTTGTCGGTGCTCAAGTAGGCGACCAGCTGCGTGACCAGAGCGGCCTAGGCCTGCTGGTCGCGCTGGGCGTAGTCATGCTCTACGTGGCCTTGCGCTTCCAGTACAAGTTTGCACTCGGCGCACTGCTGGCCCTGCTGCACGATGTCATCATCGTTGTCGGGGTGTTTGCACTGTTCCAGCTCGACTTCGACCTGACGGTGCTTGCTGCCATTCTAGCGGTCATCGGCTACTCGCTGAACGACACGATCGTTGTTTACGACCGTATCCGTGAGACGATTCGCACCTCGCGCATCGACGATATGCCGCAAATCTTCAACGAAGCACTTAACGCCACGCTGTCGCGCACGCTGGCCACATCTGGCACCACCGTGCTGGTATTGCTGGCGCTGCTGCTGCTCGGTGGCGATATGATTGAGAACTTCGCGATTGCTCTGCTGGTGGGCATCGTGGTGGGTACGTTCTCGTCTATCTATATCTCTGGCGCCCTGCTGATTCCGCTTAAACTTTCTCGGGAAGACCTTATTCCTACCAAAAAAGAAGTGGATGAAGAGGAAGAAGAGCTGCCTTAAGCGCGTTAAAGCAGCCAACGAAAAGGCCCTGCCGGGTAACCCCGGCAGGGCCTTTTTACTAGCATTTGCTATTTACTACTCACTATTCGCTACTTACTACTTACTACTTACTACTCACTACTCACTATTCGCTACTTACTACTTACTACTCACTATTCACTACGCAGCACGATCGCGCCGCCAGTGATTAAAAGTGCGGAGCAAGCTGCTTAATCAGCGCCTTATAAAGACGCGGGCCAGCAGCCATCAATTGGCCTTCGGCATTCACGGTCGGCTTGCCGTCCGGAGTGCCCATCAGTGCGCCTGCTTCTTTCAGCAGCAGCGTACCGACCTGCATATCCTGCTCTTCCAAGCCAAGCACAAACACGCTATCAACGCGGCCAGTCGCTAACTCACACATATCCAGCAAGCCGCTACCGGTCGCTAGTAGGGTTTCTACTTGCGGGGCAAGCTGCTGGGCAATGGTTAAGTAAGCGGGGAGATGGTTCGGGCGCAGCCAAGCTTCCGGCAGGCTCATCGCCATACGCGTCGCGGGAATCGCGGTGGGCTTGCTAACCCGCATGCGCTTGTCGTTGTGCTGAGCGCCGCGGCCACGGCTGGCGATATATTCGTCATCACCAAAGGGAGAGATCACCACCGCGTGCTCGGGGCGACCTTTAACGAGACACACCACTGAGAGTGCAAAACCCTTACCTGCTACTGCCAAATTGGAGTAGCCATGCAGCGGTTCGATTTTCCAAACGATATCCTCGCCTTCGCCTTCACCCGCTTTGTAGGGTGTATAGCGACCGGAGAAACCATGGAGAGGATAACCACGCTGCAGTTGTTGAACGATGGTCGCCTCGGCTTTACGCGCTGTGTCTTCTAGCAAGCGGTCGAGGTTAAATTCTTCATGGGCGTTTTCGATACGTTCGCGAACGCGTAAAAAGTGTTCAACAGCGCCACGCGCGGCGCGCAGCGTAAATTGGACCATCGGATTCATGATCGGGCCTTGTCACAGTGATGTTAAAGAACGGGTCAGACGCAGGACGCCTTTTGGCGGGCAATTCTAACAGAGGCCCCTCGGGCATGCCATCGACTCATGCTAAACTGCGCGTTTTACGCACATGAACCGGGCCTACTATGCTTGAGCGCATCCGAATTGTTCTAATTGGCACCAGCCACCCTGGCAACATTGGCGGCGTAGTACGCGCCATGCACAACATGGGCTTGGCGGATCTCGCCTTGGTCGCGCCCCGCTGCGACGTGATTACCCAAGACAGCATTTCTCGCGCCTCAGGTGCCGACCACCTGCTTCACCAAGCCACCGTGCACGCTACGCTTGAAGAAGCGGTCGCGGACTGCACGCTGGCAGTGGGTGCCAGCGCTCGCTCACGCACGCTGCCCTGGCCAATGATCTCACCAAGGGAGCTTGCAGAACGCCTGCCCGGCGAATGCCAGCCTGAAAACGCCCGTGTGGCGCTGGTATTTGGTCGTGAAGACAGCGGCTTAACCAACGCCGAGCTGCAGCGCTGCCATGCTCACGTGCATATCCCTACCAACGCAGATTTCAGCTCGCTCAACCTAGCCGCAGCGGTTCAAGTAATCGCCTACGAGTGCCACATGGCGTGGCTCAGCCAAGCAGATACCCCAACGGCCCCCGACGACAATGATGAGCTGGCTACCCACGAGGAGCTTGAACGCTACTTCGAGCACCTGGAACGCACGCTGATTGCTATCGAATTTCATGACCCCGCCCAGCCCCGCCAGCTCATGGCTCGCCTGCGCCGCCTCTATTTACGGGCACGGCCGGAAAAAATGGAAATGAACATTCTGCGCGGAATTCTCTCAGCCACCGAGAAAGCGACCCAGCAACGTATTGAGAAATAGATAGCGGACACACGATACGCCAGCAAAGCGGCAATGACCTAAACTTGAAGTTACGGCAACTCGCCCCAACATCGGCTTTTCAATAGCCGCTTTGCACTCACTATATTCCAATACTGTATTGTTGCTGCCTCCCTTACCGCCCAAGGATCACCCATGTTTCAACGCCTGCGTGAAGACATCAATAGCGTTTTTGACCGCGACCCCGCGGCACGTAACTTTCTTGAGGTGCTGACTAACTACCCCGGCCTGCATGCCCTGCTGCTGCACCGCTGCAGCCACTGGATGTGGAAAAAGAACCTCAAGTGGTTAGCACGGACGCTATCGACCTTCTCACGCTGGCTGACCGGCATTGAAATTCACCCAGGCGCGACCATTGGGCGGCGTTTCTTTATCGACCACGGCATGGGCGTGGTCATTGGTGAAACTGCACTGGTGGGCGACAACGTGACGCTCTATCAAGGTGTGACCCTTGGCGGCACCAGCTGGAACAAGGGCAAACGCCACCCTACGCTGGAAGATGGCGTGATTGTGGGTGCTGGCGCCAAAATTCTAGGGCCGTTTACCGTGGGGGCAGGTGCCAAAATTGGCTCTAACGCAGTAGTTACAAAAGAGGTGCCCGCGGGTGCCACGGTGGTCGGCATCCCCGGCAAAATCGTCAAACGCGCCGACCCGGATGTGGAAGAAGCGCTGGATGTCGACCCGGCCCGCCGGGAAGCCATTTGCCAAAAATTTGGGTTCGATGCCTATGGCGTCAGCCAAGATATGCCCGACCCGGTAGCGCGCTCGATGCAGGCGATGCTGGATCATATGCACGCAGTGGATGAGCGGATTGAGCGCATGTGCTCAACGCTTCGCAAGCTGGATGCCAACTACCGCGACGGTCAGCTACCCGCACTGCGAGATGAAGACTTTGCCGATATTCTGGATGAGAACGACACCGGCTGCCCTGGGCTTGGGCGCACCGCTCAAACCCGCGCCAACGCATCCACGGAAAACAGCCCGACCCGCAATAGTTGACCAAAGCACTCAGGATTTCCATAATGGCGCAACATTTGCTGCCAGCGCGCTGAAAGCTCAGCGACGAGGTACCTGCTATGCGCTTGACGACAAAAGGCCGTTACGCCGTTACGGCCATGCTGGATTTGGCGCTTAACGCCCCCAGCGGCCCCACCAGCCTGGGAGACATCTCCCAACGCCAGGAGATTTCGCTCTCTTACCTGGAGCAACTCTTCGCCCGACTTCGCCGAGCGGGGCTGGTGAGCAGCGTGCGCGGTCCGGGCGGCGGTTACCTACTGGCCAAAGCGCCCGAGAATATCAGCGTTTCCCAGGTGATTGATGCGGTCAACGAAACCGTTGACGCGACGCGCTGCCAAGGGTTGTCCGACTGCCAGCAGGGTGACACCTGCTTAACGCACCATCTATGGTGCGAGTTATCCGGGCAAATTCGCAGCTTTCTTGACGATATTACGCTGGCACAGCTCATACAGCGGCCCGATGTGCTGCGCATTGCTACCCGCCAAAAGCAGCGGGTCGATGCAGGCATCCTCGCCTCTTCTCCTTGAAGGCCTTTACTGCACGCTGGAACCTATGACGATGACCGCTACTCCCTCGCTGCCTATTTATCTTGATTATGCCGCCACCACGCCGGTCGATGGTCGTGTGGCGGAGGTCATGCAGCGCTATCTAACGGTTGATCAGCTGTTTGCCAACCCCGCCTCGCGCAGCCATATGCTGGGCTGGCAGGCCGAGCAGGTGGTGGAGCAGGCGCGCCGCCAAGTGGCCGATATGATCGGCGCCGACCCGCGTGAAATCGTCTGGACCAGCGGCGCTACCGAAGCCAACAACCTAGCGCTGATTGGCTTTATGCGTGCTAACCGTGAGCGCGGCATGCACCTTGTGACCTCTCTGATCGAACACAAAGCGGTAGTTGATACGGCCAAGGCACTGGAGAGCGAAGGCTTCGAGGTGACTTGGCTGGCACCTGGGCACGATGGACGCATCACACCCGAACAGCTACGCGACGCCATGCGCGATGACACCGCGCTAGTATCGCTGATGGCGGTGAACAACGAGCTGGGCAGCATTAACGATATTGCGGCACTGGCAGAGGTTACCCACGAGTTTGGGGCGGCGTTCCATACCGATGCCGCCCAGGCGGTAGGGCGCATTCCGCTCGACGTGGTCGCTCAGCATATCGATTTGATGTCGCTATCAGGCCACAAAGCCTACGGGCCTAAAGGGGTCGGTGCTCTGTATGTCAAACGCCACCCCGACATTCGTGTCGAAGCACTCATTCATGGCGGCGGCCATGAGCGTGGCATGCGCTCTGGCACGCTGCCTACCCATCAAATTGCTGGGATGGGTGAAGCATTTAACGTCATGCAACAGCAGCAGGACGCTGATCAGGCCCATATTGCGGCGCTACGCGAACGCTTTTTAAGCGGCTTATCAGACCTTGAGGGCATCATCCCCAACTCCCCACTGGAGAAGGTGGTACCCAACATTCTGAATCTGGCTTTTGAAGGGGTAGATGGCGAGGCGCTGCTGATGGCCTTGCGCGATGTAGCGGTGTCAACGGGTTCCGCATGCAACTCGGCCAGCGTCGACCCGTCTTATGTCTTACTGGGGATCGGCACGCCTCGTCGGCTAGCGCTCTCATCACTGCGTATTAGCTTTGGGCGCTTTACCCAAGAGGCTGAGATCGACCACGCATTAACCTTACTGCGCCACGCGGTGAGCGGCCTACGTGCCAACGCACGTTAGGCGGCTGACGCTCTCCTGACGCACGGCTAACGACTCTTTAAAGGAGAACGCTCCATGGCAACACTGAACATTACGCCCGCTGCAGCTGAACAGATTCACCGCGTGCTAGACGAACGCGGCCAGGGGCTAGGCCTGCGGGTATCCGTTAAACCCAGCGGCTGCTCCGGCTATAGCTACGTGCTTGATTTTGCCGATGAAGCACAGGATGACGATGTGCGTTTCGAAGATCACGGCGCAAGCGTCTACGTGGCTCCTGATGCCGTCGAGATGCTAGACGGCAGCGAAGTGGACTACGTTAGCGAAGGGTTGAATCGCTTTTTCCGTTTCAACAATCCTAACGTCAAAGACGAATGCGGCTGCGGTGAAAGCTTTACGGTCTAAACCATCATCCGCCTCCATTGCGACTATCACCGGTATTCATCCCCCCCGGGAGGCGCTATAATCGCGCCCACTCGGCAGCCGGTGAAGCGCACGGCCTTAGCCGATCACTTTTTCCTGCGCCGCCCCGGCTTTCCGGTGCGGCAATTTCTGCTTTATCCCTTTTAAGGAGATTTCTGCATGGCGACTGAACGTACTCTTTCCATCATCAAGCCCGATGCCGTTGCTAAAAATGCCATTGGCGAGATCATTGCACGCTTTGAAAAAGCGGGCCTGAACGTCGTAGCCGCTAAAATGATGCACCTGTCTGAAGAAAAAGCGGGCGGCTTCTACGCCGAGCACAAAGAGCGTCCTTTCTTCAAAGACCTGGTTGGTTTCATGACCTCTGGCCCGGTGGTTGTACAAGTACTCGAAGGCGAAGGCGCCATCGCTAAAAACCGTGAGCTGATGGGTGCTACCAACCCGAAAGAAGCCGCTCCGGGCACTATTCGTGCAGACTTTGCGGAAACAATCGACGCCAACGCTGTCCATGGCTCTGATTCTCCGGAAAGCGCTGAGCGCGAAATTAGCTACTTCTTCGGTAACGACGAAATCTGCCCGCGCTAAACCAAGCGCCGCCGTTTCAACCTTCGTTGCCGGCCATTTTTGCGGGGGCCTGTGCCCCCGCCTCTTTCTGAACGCTGACCGCCATGACCACCACCGTAGCTCAACATACGCCTGCTCCCCAATCTACATCTGATAGCGCGACTGCCCCGCAAGCGGCACCGGCGCGGCAGAATTTGCTCGGGCTTTCCCGTGAGCAGATGGAAGCTTTCTTTTTATCTATTGGTGAAAAGAAATTCCGTGCCACCCAGATGATGAAATGGATTCACCAGGAAGGCATCGACGACTTCACGGCGATGACTAACCTGTCAAAATCGCTGCGCGACAAGCTTTCTCAGGTGGCGGAAATTCGCGGCCCTGGCGTTGTCTACGAAGGCACCTCCAGCGACGGCACCCGTAAATGGGTGTTGGAAGTAGAGGACGGCAGCTACGTCGAAACGGTGCTGATTCCCGCTGAAAACGGTAAGCGACGCACGCTGTGTGTCTCTTCCCAGGTAGGCTGCTCACTGGATTGCAGCTTCTGCTCTACGGGCAAGCAAGGCTTCCAGCGCAACCTCACCGCTGCGGAAATTATCGGCCAAGTATGGGTGGCCCAGCGCAGTGTCGGCCCGCGCCGTGATACCGCCAATCGCCCGGTGACCAACGTGGTCATGATGGGCATGGGCGAGCCGCTGCTCAATTTCGATAACGTCGTGCCCGCTATGAAGCTGATGCTCGACGATAACGGCTATGGACTCTCCAAGCGTCGCGTCACGCTCTCTACATCGGGCGTTGTGCCGATGATTGATAAGCTGGGCGATGAGATGGATGTCAGCCTTGCCATCTCGCTGCACGCTTCTACCGATGAGCTGCGCAACGAGCTGGTACCGATCAATCGTAAATACAATATTCGTGCGCTCCTCGACGCCTGCCACCGCTATCTGGCCAAGTGCCCTGATAACCGTCAGGTCACCATCGAGTACACGCTGATCAAAGACGTTAATGATCAGCAAGAGCACGCCGAACAGCTGGCCGCTTTGCTCAAAGAGCTGCCGTGCAAGATCAATTTAATTCCGTTTAACCCGTTTCCGAATTCAGGTTATGAGAAGCCTTCACGTAACCAAGTGATGCGCTTCCAACAGTGGCTGTACGATTTAGAGTACAACGCTACCGTACGTATGACCCGTGGTGACGATATCGATGCCGCCTGTGGTCAGCTAGTGGGCCGCGTAAAAGATCGCACCAAGCGCAGCGCACGCTATATCCAGTCCGTTCAGCTTGACGCTGACTAACCGCTGCTGTCTTGACATCCATCTGACACAGCGCTTTGATGGACACGTTTTTGCTGGGTGTATCCAGCGTATCGACTCAAGAGGGCGTAGATGATCGGTCACCGCAGGCGCATTATCCCTTTTCGGGTGCCCATGCTGTCCGTACTCGCTGGCAGCCTGCTGCTGGCGGGCTGCGCCACCTCAAGCCAAGGGGTTAGCGACGCCAACCCCGATGCTGCGGAAGCTTACACGCAGCTTGGCGTCGCCTACTTAGAGCGTGATAACCTGCCCCGCGCGTTGAATGCCCTTGATCGTGCACTGGAGCTGGACCCGCGTCACCCAGAGGCACTTCAAGCGCTGGCACTGGTCTACCAACAGCAGGGAGAGAGCGATCTTGCCAACCGCTACTTCCAGCAGTCATTGAGTGCATCGCCCTCGTTTACCCGCGCGCGTAATAACTACGCCGCGTTTTTGTATCAACAGGATCAGTTTGCGCAAGCCTGTGAGCAGTTAGAACTGGCATCTCAAGATGCCCAATATGCCAATCGCGCCCAGCTATTTACCAACCTGGGACAGTGCTATTTGGCCATAGACGAATTTGATAAAGCGCGCGAACGTTTGCAGCGCGCGCAGAGTATCGACCCGCGCAACCCACGCGGGTATTTAATTTTAGCCGAACTGGAAGTTTCACAGGGCAATTATGATCAGGCCTGGGCCCCGCTGCAGAACTATCTACAGTTGGCAGGCCCAGACCCATCAGCGCTGGAACTGGCGATTGATGTCGCCCTCGCCCGCGGAGATAACGCCGCGGCTGCCGACTACCAGCGCTTGTTAAACAACTGATTGCCGCCCTGATCACCACATTATTGAAGGATGCTCAGCTATGAGCGACACACAGTTACAAGATAGCGTTACTACGGCACACAGCACCGCGACTCCTGGTGAGCTGCTTTCCCGCCAACGGGAATCTCTCGGCGTTCCGCTCTCTGATGCCGCCCGGGCACTGAATCTGCGCCCCGCCGTTGTCGATGGTTTAGAGAAAGATAATTACGAAGAGATACCCGTCGCGGCTTACCGCCGCGGCTACCTGCGTGCCTATGCCAAATATTTAGGCATGGACGACCGTGTCGTGCTGGAGGCGTACCAAGCTCGCCACGGCGCTAGCGATAACGAGCGTAAGGTAGCCCCCGTTTCCGTCAGCAAACCACCGTCTAAAATGGGCGCATGGCTGTTTAAACTGGTCACTCTGCTAGTGATCGTAGGGCTTATTGCGGTCACCGTAGCCTGGTGGCAAAGCCGTGGCGGCAGCGAGCCACCAAGCATGGGTACCTCACCTGCCATAGAAGAAAGCGAAGCGCCGGCAAGTGACATCGAACCCGCGCAGGAGCCCATGCCGGCAATGGCCCCCGAGCCTGCCGTCACAGAAGAGCTGACAAACGACGAAGCCAGCGAGCCCGCTGAGAGCGTAAGCAGCGCACCGGCGGCAGCCACCGATGAGCCAGCGGCTCAAATCATCGATGCGGATGCCACCACCGAGGTAGCAGCAGCGCCGACGGCAGAGACAGAAACAGTAGAAACAGAAGAAGTTGCTGAAGAAGCCGCTGAAGCAGCTCCCGCTGCCGCGACGCCTAACTTACTAGAACTGACGTTTAACGAGCAGTCCTGGACAGAAATTTTTGATGCCAACAACCAGCGCGTCTTTGTCGGCCTGCAAACCCCCGGCACCACCGCAAGCGTTGAGGGCGAGCCGCCTTTTCGTCTAACTATCGGTAACGCCACCGGAGTAGAACTGCGCTATCAAGGCGAGGTTGTGAACCTTGCCCAGCGCGCCGGTGCCAATAACGTTGCCCGCTTTACCCTGGGAGAGTGACCCGTCTTATGCACGCCCCTTCTCCGATTAAACGCCGCCTGTCACGCCAAATTCATGTTGGCAATGTGGCCGTAGGCGGCGATGCGCCGATTTCTGTACAAAGCATGACTAACACCAACACCCTGGATGTGGACGCCACCGTCGGCCAGATCCAGCAGTTGGAAAAAGCCGGGGCGGATATCGTACGCGTCTCCGTACCGGATATGGACGCCGCCGAAGCCTTTGGCAAAATCAAACAGCGGGTGGACGTCCCCCTCGTTGCCGACATTCATTTCGATTACAAAATTGCCCTGCGCGTCGCCGAGCTAGGCGTTGACTGCCTGCGCATCAATCCCGGCAACATTGGCCGGGAAGATCGCGTACGTGCGGTCGTCAGCGCAGCACGGCACCATGGCATTCCGATTCGTATCGGGGTAAACGCCGGATCGCTTGAGAAAGATTTGCAGAAGAAGTACGGAGAGCCCACGCCGGCGGCACTGGTTGAGTCGGCCATGCGCCATATTGACCACCTGGATCGCCTCGACTTCCAGGAGTTTAAAGTTAGCGTAAAAGCGTCTGATGTGTTTATGGCCGTGGCCGCCTACCGCGATCTAGCCACCCGCATTGAGCAGCCGCTACACCTGGGCATTACCGAAGCAGGCGGTCTGCGCTCGGGCACGGTAAAATCCTCCATCGGCCTTGGTATGCTGCTGATGGACGGTATTGGCGACACTATCCGCGTCTCACTCGCCGCTGATCCTGTAGAAGAGATCAAGGTCGGGTTCGATATGCTGAAGAGTTTGAGGCTGCGCGCTAAGGGCATTAACTTTATCGCCTGCCCCAGCTGCTCGCGGCAGAACTTTGACGTCATCAGCACCATGAACCAGCTCGAAGAGCGCCTGGAAGATGTGATGACGCCGCTGGATGTTTCAGTGATTGGCTGTGTGGTTAACGGCCCTGGCGAAGCCAAAGAGACCGATATCGGCCTGACCGGCGGCTCGCCGGCCAACTTGGTATACATCGACGGCAAACCTGCCAGTAAGCTGCGTAACGATCACCTTGTGGACGATTTGGAAAAGCTGATCCGCGACAAAGTGCGTCAAAAAGAGCAGCAGCAAGAGAATATGATTGCGCGCAGCGTTTAACGTTTATGTTGCTTGCAAGAGGCGGTGCGCCCTTCCCGCCTCTTGTGCTGCCGCCTCTACAAGGAGTTTTCATTGAGCAAGTCCGCCGCTAAAAAGATTCAAGCCATCCGTGGAATGAACGACCTATTGCCCAGCGACAGCCCTCGCTGGCAATTTTTTGAGGCCAAGGTACGTCAGTTGATGCACCGCTACGGCTTCGATGAAATTCGCACGCCAATCGTGGAGCAAACCGCGCTGTTTGCCCGCTCGATTGGTGAAGTCACCGACATCGTTGAGAAAGAGATGTACACCTTCGACGATCGTAACGGTGACAGCCTGACACTGCGCCCCGAAGGCACCGCCAGCTGTGTTCGGGCAGCCATGGAACACGGCTTACTGCATAACCAAACCCAGCGGCTTTGGTATCAAGGGCCAATGTTCCGCCACGAGCGCCCTCAGAAAGGCCGCTATCGCCAGTTCCACCAGGTCGGCGTAGAGACGTACGGCTTTGATGGCCCAGACATTGATGCCGAAGTCATCTTGCTCTCGGCACG
This sequence comes from Halomonas sp. SIMBA_159, assembly GCF_046536035.1. Lineage (NCBI taxonomy): Bacteria > Pseudomonadati > Pseudomonadota > Gammaproteobacteria > Oceanospirillales > Halomonadaceae > Halomonas > Halomonas sp. SIMBA_159. The sequence continues at coordinate 141,524 of NZ_JAWJBT010000002.1, read as the reverse complement.
CCTGTGGCAAGAGCTGGGCTTGATGGAGCACGTCACTTTAGAGCTGAACTCCTTAGGCTCTTCAGAAGCGCGGGCCGCCTATCGCGACAAGCTGGTGGCCTACTTTGAGCAGCACCAGGACGTGTTGGATGAAGATTCCAAACGGCGTTTAACCAGCAACCCGCTGCGCATTCTGGATTCTAAAAATCCGGATATGGCGGAGATGCTCAACGCCGCCCCGCAGTTGATGGACCACCTGGACGACGAGTCTCGGGTGCATTTTGAGCAGTTAAAAGCGATGCTGGATGCTGCTCATATTCCTTACGTGGTCAACCCGCGTTTAGTGCGCGGCCTGGACTACTACTGCCGCACCGTATTTGAGTGGACCACCACTGCTCTGGGCAGCCAAGGCACCGTATGTGCCGGTGGCCGCTACGATGGCCTGGTTGAGCAGCTCGGCGGCAAGCCCACGCCAGCGGTTGGTTTTGCCATGGGCATTGAGCGTCTGGTACTGCTACTGGAAACGCTCAACTTGGTACCTGCCGATGCCATGGGCGGCTGTGACGCCTATCTTATGGCGATGGATGACAGTGCCACGGTTGCCGCTCTCACGTTGGCCGAGCAGCTGCGCAGTGCACTGCCCTCTTTACGCCTGCAGCTCCACTGCGGCGGCGGTAGCTTTAAAAGCCGCATGAAGAAGGCAGACAAGAGTGGCGCGCCGGTTGCGATACTCTTAGGTGAGGATGAGCTTGCCCACCAAACCGCCACGTTGAAGTTTCTACGCGATAACCGCGAGCAGCAGCAAGTGGCCCAGGCCGAGCTGGCCGACGCGCTTCATGCGTTACTGGCTAACGTACCGTCTCATTAACGTAACTGCCCCAGCACTGCCTGGGCAGCTGAATACTCGTTAGTCGCATAAGCGGCTGACCCATGGAATAGGAGGCCGCCCGTGGCGGAGCTGAGAAGCGAAGAAGAGCAGCTAGACGTTGTAAAACGCTGGTGGAAAGAGAACGGAACATCGCTGATTGCCGGTGCCGTGCTCGCGGCGGCCGGTGTCTTTGGTTGGAACGCGTGGCAAAACTACCAAGAGGGTAAGTCAGAGGCAGCTTCTGCCCGCTACCAGCAGCTCATCAACATGACCGCTGGCACCACCTTGGAAGGGGATCAGCTAAGCGCTGCACAAACGTTGATTGACGAGCTGACCGATGAGTATGGCAGCACCCTGTATGCCGAGCTTGCTCAGCTGCTGGAAGCACGTCTTGCGGTACAGCAAGACGATCTCGCCGCCGCTAAACAGGCGCTAGAGGACGTTGCTAGCAACTCCTCTCGCCGCTATGTGCAGAGTTTGGCCTGGCTGCGTCTGGCGCGCATTGAAGTGGCCGAAGGCAACCCTGACGCTGCGTTAGCTCTGCTCGACCAGCCCATTTCCGAGGCGCTGGCCGCTCAGCAAGCCAACGTGCGTGGCGATGCTTACCTAGCACTTAACCAGCCAGATCAAGCACGCGATGCATGGCAAACCGCCCAGTCACTCGCCCAAACGCAGAACCAGCCGCTTTATGGCGTGCAGTTCAAGCTTGACGATCTCGGCGCCGAGGAGGCAACACAGTGATGACGACTAGCCTGTCAAAACCGCTTTTTTCCAAACATCTGATGCGTACCACTCTGGGTGCCGTTGCGCTGGCACTGCTGGCTGGCTGTGCCAGCAAGGGTGAGCCAGCGTTCACGCCCAAAGAGCTGCGCAGCTTTGATGAAAGCTCATCGCTGGATAGCGTTTGGGATCGCCGCGTGGGTGATGGCTTTGGGCCCGCTCGCTACCCGATCGCTCCTTCCCGTGAAGGCGATACGATCTTTGCCGCAGACACCAACGGGTTAGTGGCCGCCTTTAATGCCAACAGCGGCGAACGCGAGTGGGAAGTCGAGCTAGACACAGCCATCTCAAGCGCCCTGAACGCCATTGCAGGCCAAGTATACCTGGGTACCAGCAACGGTGAAGTGATCGCCCTTGACCAGCGCGACGGCAGCGTTGCCTGGCGCTCGCGGGTCTCCAGCGAAGTACTCGCCGCTCCGCAGGCCAATCAGCAGCTGCTGCTGGTTCAAAGCGTTGACGGACAGGTGACGGCTCTGGATCGCGCCAGCGGCGAAGAGCGCTGGGTCTATACAAGCTCTCAGCCTGCTTTAACGCTGCGCGGCACCGGCACCCCGATGGTAATCGACCCGGTTTCGTTCGTTGGCCTTGCAAACGGTCGTCTTGCCACGCTGGATAACCGCAGCGGCCAAGCTTTATGGGATATGCAGATTGCTACACCGCGTGGACGCAGCGACGTTGAGCGCCTGGTAGACCTTTCTGGTCAGCCGGTGCTCAGCCCAGATGGCCGCCTGTTCGTGACCAGCTACAACGGCCGTGTGGTTGCGCTGGAAGCCACCCGCGGTGGCGTACTGTGGGAAACCACACTATCGAGCCGCCACACGCCCATTCTGGTGGGCGACTTCTTATTTGCAGTCACCGACGACAGCCACCTGGTGGCCCTGGATGCCAACAGCGGCCAGGAAGTCTGGCGTAACGATGATCTGGAAGATCGCTGGCTGACCGCCCCCGCCTTTGCCGATGGCCGTATCGTGGTCGGCGATTTTGAAGGCTATGTTCACCTGATCGACGCCCGTGAAGGCAACCTGGTAGGCCGTACCCGTATCGATGGTTCGGGTATTAGCGTGCGCCCGGTCACTGAAGGCAGCACCATTCATGTCCAGGCCAACAATGGTCGCCTGGAAACCCTGGAAGTAACTCCATGACACCCGTCATTGCACTAGTCGGTCGCCCCAATGTGGGCAAATCGACGCTGTTTAACCGCCTTACCCGCTCGCGCGATGCGCTGGTGGCAGATTTTCCTGGCCTGACCCGCGACCGTAAATACGGTAACGGCATGCTGGGTGGCAAAGCGTACACCGTGATTGATACCGGCGGTATCAGCGGTGACGAAGAAGGCATCGATGCCGCGATGGCTGAGCAGTCCCTCGCGGCCATTGATGAAGCGGATATTGTACTGTTCTTGGTAGATGCCCGGGCTGGGCTAAACGTCGCCGACGAAGCGATTGCCAATCACCTGCGAGTGAATCAGAAGAAAACCTGGCTGGTAGTTAACAAGACCGACGGCCTGGAAGAGCACTCGGCCATGGCCGACTTCTGGAAACTCGGCCTTGGCGACCCCTGGCCCATCGCGGCTGCTCACGGCCGCAACGTATCGCTGCTGATTGATACGGTGCTTGAACCGTTCCCCGAGCGGGACCCAAGCATTCCCGCAGATACCGGTTCGAAAGGTATCCGCATTGGCGTCATTGGACGCCCGAACGTAGGTAAATCCACGCTGGTCAACCGTTTGCTGGGTGAAGAGCGTGTGGTGGTATTTGATGAAGCGGGCACCACCCGCGATGCCATCGAAATTCCGTTTGAGCGCAACGGCAAGCCTTACGTACTGATCGATACGGCCGGTATTCGTCGGCGTAAAAACGTCAGTGAGATCGCTGAAAAGTTCTCCATCATCAAAACGTTGGATGCCATTAAAGAGAGCCACGTGGCGGTGATGGTACTGGACGCCCGCAGCGGCTTGGTCGAACAGGATTTGCACCTGCTGGACTACGTGCTCACCTCTGGCCGCGCGCTGGTATTGGCGGTGAACAAGTGGGATGGTCTAGAGAGCGAAGCCAAAGAGAAGATGCGCTCGGACATCAAGCGCCGTTTGGGCTTTGCAGACTACGCCGAGCTGCACTTTATCTCCGCGCTTCACGGCACGGCGGTGGGCGATTTGTACCCTTCCATTGAGCGGGCATTTAACGCCGCCAACGCACACTGGTCGACCAATCGTCTCACCACACTGCTGCAGGATGCGGTCAGCCAGCATCCGCCGCCCATGGTCAATGGCCGACGCATCAAGCTGCGTATGGCTCACCAAGGTGGCAGCAATCCGCCCATTATCGTGGTGCATGGCAACCAGACGGCATCGCTGCCTGAAGCGTATCGTCGCTACCTCACTAACACCTTCCGTAAAGTGTTAAAGGTGCAGGGTACGCCGATGCGCTTTGAATTCCGTTCTGGCGATAACCCCTTCGACCACATGTCGGGTGCCAGCGATAAAGAGAAAGCCAAGAAGCGCGAGCTTAATCGCACCAAAGAGGCGCGCAAAAGCCGCCGCTAAGCGATGCTCTTCTGCTCAACGCCCGCTGACGATTCAGCGGGCGTTTTTATTACCCTCTCCAACAGCAAATCTGCTTGACAGACACCCTCGCCCGCCCTCAAATAGCGGCGCTTTTCGGCACTCGCCACCTAGACTCTCTGCCCTTCTTAGGAGGGATATACATGCCCTACGTTTTTCGTCGCGGACGCGGCTTAGTTTTACTGCTGCTGGCCAGCTTACTAACCGGCTGCCTGGCGCTGCCCCAAACGGGGCTATTTGCGTTTCGTTTGGCGGTCACATCGCTGGGTATTGAAGACGTACGCATTGGTCCTTACAGCGTCAACGCCGGGCTGGATACCAGCGACCTTTCAGGCTTGCTGGCTTCTAGCCTGGGCGCAGGCAGCTTGCCGGTGCAGGCCACATTGGCCATGGGGCTTGGCTTACCTGTCGGCATGCCCCCAGTGGAGATGTCGGGCTTTGGCTGGACGCTGGATATGCCCGGAGTTGACCCGGTACAAGGCCAGTATGAGCAGGATGTCACTCTGACGTCTGGAGAAGACGCCAATCTTCGCCTGCCCGTAGCCTTTGATGTGCTGGCCGCCGACCATCAGCAAATGTCGCCGATGCTGGAGCTGGCGAGCCAACTCGCCAGCCAAGGCGAGCTACCTGCGGGCAGTGAGCTCGCCATCACCCCAGGCGACCTGCGCGGCCTGGGTATGACGCTACCTTCTGGCCTGCTCACTCCCACCATTCGCTTAAACGTCGGTGCCGATGGGCAGTTAATTCCCCAACGCTAAGTCTTAGCGCGCTATTCCTGGCGCTCATGCAGCCGTTTGCGGCCCACGTACTGGGCCGCAAACTGCCACGCCGTCCGGCCGCTTCGCCCGCCGCGCAGCGTAGCAAAACGAACCGCCTCCGCACGCGCTGCATCATCCCAGTCCTGCTTCTCGCCAATACGGCCCACCCAGTGTTCGCATACTTCAAGATAGGTCGCTTGGCTAAACGGATGGAAGCCGAGCCACAGGCCGAAACGGTCTGACAGCGAGATTTTCTCTTCCACTGCATCGCCGTGATGTAACTCTTCGCCTACCAACCGTGAACCGCTGTTGTCATCCATCGACTCCGGCAGCAGGTGGCGACGGTTGGAGGTGGCATAGAGCAGTACGTTGTCCGGCGGCCCCGTCAGCGCCCCATCCAGCACGCTCTTAAGCGCTTTATAGGCATCGTCGTTGCCTTCAAACGACAGGTCGTCGCAATACACCACAAAGCGGTGCGGCTGATGACGCAGTTGTTCCACCAGCAGCGGTAGGCTTGCTAGGTCATGGCGATCGACCTGGATCAACCGCAGGCCTTCACTGGCCAGCGAGTTCAGCAGCGCGCGTACCACTGACGACTTACCGCTGCCACGGGAACCCCAAAGCAGCGCATGGTTAGCTGGTAGGCCCTGCAAAAAGGCGCGGGTGTTGTCCACCAACGCCAGCTTCTGGCGCTCGATGCCCAGCAGGTCGTCCAGCGTCATGGTATCTCTTGGGGGCACCGGCACTAACCGCCCGCCCAGCGGGTGGCGCTGCCAAATCGCCGCGACATGGCTGTCCCATTCCACGGGTTCAGGCGCAGGTGGCAGCCAGTGGTCAACATGATCAAGTAACCGCGCTAGGCGCTGGCTTAATTCAGCATCCATTGTCATCCTCAGAGTGCGTTATGATAGGGGTTGATTTACCACTGTCAGTGGTTATCTTGTGTGCAAGGATCCCCACTCGTCTATAAGGAAACTGTCTATGCGTTGGCTTCGCCCATTAGCGGTTACGGCACTATGCGCTTCAATCGCGGCCTGTTCGACCTCACCTACCGGTCGCTCGCAGCTACTGCTGCTCTCCGAAGATCAGCTCAACCAAATGGGCCAGCAGGCCTTCGCGGAGTACCAGCAGAATATTCCAACCGCGGGCCAGGCGAGCCACCGCTACGTACAGTGCATTACCAATGCCATTGTCGATGTACTGCCCGACGAGCAGCGCAATCTTGACTGGCAAATTCGTGTGTTTGAGTCCGAACAGCCGAACGCCTTCGCCCTTCCTGGCGGCTACATGGGTGTAAACACCGGCATGCTGGATATCGCCACCAGCCAGGACCAGTTAGCCTCCGTGGTCGGTCATGAAATTGGCCACGTGCTGGCGCGCCACGCCAACGAACGCGCCTCCACCCAAAGCGCTACGTCATTGGGTCTTTCAGTGATCTCCAGCACCTCCGGCATGCAAACACCGGCAGGCCAGCAGATGATGGGGGTTCTGGGTATGGGCGCTGAGTACGGCATCGCGCTGCCTTTCTCACGCCGTCATGAAAGCGAAGCCGATGTGATTGGCCTGCAATTAATGGCGCAAGCGGGCTTTGATCCGCGTGACAGCGTTACCCTGTGGGAAAATATGCAGGCAGCCTCTGGCGGCGGCTCGCCTCCCGCGTGGATGTCGACGCACCCCAGCCAAGGCCAGCGGATTCAAGGCCTGCAAGCCAATATGGAGCAGGCACTGGCTACCTACGAGCAGGCTCGCTCTAGCGGCCGCACACCCAACTGCCCGCGACCGTAGCGGCCACCCGAGGTTTCAATGATCCGATTGGGTTTACTGCTGTTAGTGCTGCCAATTCTGGTGCTACTGGGCGTCTATTTTTGGGAGTTGGGCGACGTACGCGCCTGCCAGCTTGAAGGCGGCTACTGGAACTATCTAGACAGCACCTGCAACAATACGCCACAGCCTTTTGTATCGTGGTTAGAGCGCTCACCGCTACTGGTCAACGGCGGTATGCTGCTCTCGGTGGTGGGGTTGGTGATGTGTATGGTGGGATTTTATACCAAGCCGCGTTAGCGCGACCCGATTCACTCGATCAAGCTAGCTAGATTAAGTAACGATGGGGGCACTCGCCCCCATCGCCATATCTAGTAGTTGGGTGTCTTAATAGCTGAGCGTCTTAATAGTAGAGCAACTTAATAGTTGAGCGACTGCCGCAGCTGCGTGCGCACGCTGGCCGTTTCAGGCCGCACGTTGCGCCATAGGAAAAACGACTCGGCAGCCTGTTCGACCAGCATTCCCAAACCATCCAGCAGCTTGGCTCCTCGCGGCCCCGCCCACTGAAGAAACACCGTCGGCTCTGCGCCGTACATCATGTCATAGGCCCACGCGCCTTCGGCAAACAGCGCTTCCGGAAGCGGCGGCAACTCGCCGGAAAGGCTAGCACTGGTGCCGTTAATCACCAAGTCAAACGGCCCTTTCACCGAGGCAAAACCACCGCCTTGGATACTTCCCAGATCAGCGAATGCTTCAGCCAACTGTTCGGCTTTGTCGGCGGTGCGGTTTGCCACCACCACCTCGCTGGGTTGCTCTGCTAACAGCGGCTCTAGAATGCCACGCACGGCTCCGCCTGCGCCGAGCACCAGCACGCGCTTGCCCGCTAATGCTACGCGGTGATAAGCCAAATCCCGTACCAGCCCAACGCCATCGGTCGTGTCACCGTAGGTACGCCCATTGCCGCCTACAATCAGCGTATTGACTGCCTGAGCGCGCTTGGCACGGTGGCTAAGCGTATCGCACAGGGCAAAGGCATCACTTTTAAAGGGTACGGTCACGTTCGCGCCCCGGCCACCATCGGCGACAAACGCTCGCCAAGCGTCAGCGAAACCCTCCACAGGGGCAAGCTCTGCGGTGTAGGCCATGGCTTGCTGGGTTTGGCTGGCAAACTCGCCGTGAATCAGGGGCGATTTCGAGTGCTTAATAGGGTTGCCAAATACGCAGTAACGGTCAGTCATCGAAGCTCCTTAGGCGTTGCTCTGCTGGGCAGCCTCAGCCAGCCAATCGCGTGGTAACAAGTAGTCGTGCAGCGCTGCTTCGCGGCTACCAGGCTCCGGAGTAAAGGCGTACTCCCAGCGGGCCAGTGGCGGCATGGACATCAAAATCGACTCCGTACGCCCGCCGCTTTGCAGGCCAAACAGCGTGCCACGGTCCCAGACTAGGTTGAACTCCACGTAGCGACCGCGGCGATAAAGCTGGAAGTCACGCTCGCGTTCGCCCCACGCATCCTGCTTGCGGCGCTCGACAATCGGAAGGTAAGCATCCAGAAAGCTGTCGCCCACCGCGCGCTGAAACGCGAAGCACTCTTCAAAGCTGCCTTCGTTCAGGTCATCAAAAAATAGCCCACCAACGCCGCGGGTCTCTTCGCGGTGTTTTAGATAGAAGTAGTCATCGCACCAGGTTTTATAGCGCTCATAAACGCCTTCACCAAAGGGCGCGCAGGCGTCTTGGGCCACTTGGTGCCAGTGCACCACGTCTTCAAATACCGGGTAATAGGGGGTTAAGTCAAAGCCGCCGCCAAACCACCATACCGGTGGCTCTCCCTCTTTTTCGGCAATAAAGAAGCGAACGTTGCCGTGGCTCGTAGGCACGTTGGGGTTTTCTGGATGCATCACCCAAGAAACACCCACTGCGTGAAAGCTGCGCCCGGCTAACTCCGGCCGTGCCGCCGTCGCGGAAGGCGGCAACTGGGCGCCAAACACATGGGAAAAATTGACCCCGCCTTTTTCAAAAATAGCGCCTTCCACCATGACGCGGGAGCGCCCACCGCCGCCCTCTTCACGCTGCCAGCTATCCTCCTTAAACGCGGCACGGCCATCGGCAGCGGAAAGGCCTGCACACAGCCGCTCCTGCAGGTCGAGAAGGTAGGCTTTAACGTCGTCTAGGTGCTCGTGAGCCACAGTAACTCCTGGTGAGGTGAATCGTGAATGGTGAGTCGTTGGCGATGATTACAGGTAGTGCGCGGGGCGCTAGGCGCGCATGACTTTACCCGTCACTAGATCTCTGATGGTGCTGGGCTTGGCATTGCCACCAAGTTCACCTGCCGTAATAGCAGCGACCTCATCACCAAAAATGGTGTCGACTTCTTCTGCGCTCATGGCAGGAGGGTCGCCAGCTCGGTTGGCGGAGGTGGAGACAAGCGGCCCACCGAAGGCTTCGCAGAGTGCTTTCATTAACGGGTGGTCGGTAACCCTCAGGGCAACGCTTTGGTGGGCACCTCGCACTAGGCCGTGGCTTCTGCCGTTATCCGGTACAAGCCACGTATTCGGGCCAGGCCAGCTGGCGGCCAGCGGGGCATGAAGCGATAGCGGCAGCTGCGTTAACCAAGGCTGGAACTGCTGAATACTGGCCGCGACGAGAATCACGCCCTTGGCAGGGTCGCGCTCTTTCATACGCATGAGATGCGCCAGCGCTTCATCGTTATCAGGGTCACAGCTGAGCCCCCATACGGCTTCTGTGGGGCAAGCAATCACACCGCCTGCACGTAGCGCACTTACCGCTGCATTCACGTCAACCGCCGCTTTCATAGACGCTCCTGAATAAGCTCTTAGACGATTAAAAAGTGGAATAGGCATCTTACCACGGCGCTGCGAGCCTCACCCAGCCACCCGCCTGCTGTGCCACCTTGCCATCCAGCTCTAGCATGAGAAGCCGCTGTTGGCACTCACTCACGGACACTCCCGTGTGCTGAACCAGCGTATCAATCGGCGTAGGCACCGGGCCAAGGGCGTTTAACAAGCTATCGCCAGGTCGAGCCTCTATATCGGATGATTCCTCGGGCAGTTCAGGCGCTGGCTCTGCGCTGTTTACCGTCTGCGCCGTGGATAGCCCTTTGGATAGCCCTGTAGGTAAATAGTGCGGCACCCAGTGCTGCAACTCCTCGATGATATCGTCCACATGGCGTACTAAGGTGGCCCCTGTTCGCAGCAATTGCAGGCAGCCACGGGCTTGCACATTGTGCAACGACCCCGGCAGCGCAAACAGCTCGCGGCCTTGCTCAAGCGCTAGGCGCGCGCTGACCAGTGAGCCACTTTTCTCGGTAGCTTCTACCACGAGTGTGCCTAACGAGAGGCCCGTCACAATTCGGTTACGGCGGGGAAAGAAGGCTGGCCTGGCCACCGTGCCCGGTGGATGCTCAGAGAGCAAAAGGCCACCGGGCAACGACCCTAACTGCTCATGTAAATCTCGATGGCGGGCAGGGTAAATCACATCGACCCCGCAGCCCAGCACGGCAATCGAGCGTCCACCGGCGGCTAACGCGGCACGCTGGGCAACGCCATCTATCCCCAGCGCCATACCGCTCACCACGCACCAACCGCGATTGGCTAACTCGCGGGCAAACGCTTGGGCATGGCCACTCCCTTCAGACGTTGGGCGGCGCGTTCCTACCATGGCAAGCCCAGGGCCTTCTAATGCACTCAGATCCCCTTGAGCCCACAACACCACCGGCGGGTCAGGCAGTTGGTTGAGCAGTGCGGGCCACGCAGGATGGTCGCGATGCAGTAAGTGGCGGCGTGGTGCTTTCTGCAGCCAGGCAAGCGTTTCATCCACCGCCTGTTGCAGCGGGCTGCGCTCTGGCTGCGACAGCCACAGTCGCAGCGCATTGGCGGCATTGCTGGGTAGAGTCGCTAGCCAACCCTGTGGCCATTGGGGCTTGCGTGCCACCATTTGCGCAATTCGCGCAGCGCCCATACCGGGCAAAGCATTGACCGCCAGCCACTCCTTGGCGTCCATAGAGTTCCCCTTATATTCTGTTATGTCACGATGCCTATTGCGTGGGCGTGCGCACGCTGTCGCCTACCTCCAGCACCCGCGAGGCCTGCATTACCAAGGCGTAGCTCATATGGTTATAGGGCCTGAACACCATCACCAAGCCAGCTTCTGTTTCGGGTAACCGGAGCAATTCCTGGGTGCGCGGGTCGTTAACCAGCTCCCCTTGCTGGTTCACACGCAGCACATGCCCTGGCTGAAGGCCATCTTGCGAACCGAGATCCAACGCTACTATCTGCAGGCGTCCAATAAATCGCACTCCGCCGGGTACCGCAACAATCTGACCCGCCACATCATTCAACGGTGCCCGGGGCATAAAGGTATCGCTGAGCTCGCGGTCCTCAAGCGGCAGCAAGATGTCGTTATTACGCACCTCTTGGTAAGCGCTAAGCACTTCTATACGGGCAATATCCCCTTCGCCACTCACATAGCGCGCTTCACCAATATTGATCAGTTCGTCGCCCAGCAGCGTGCCATCGGCCGCGATATAAGGCTCACCTGGGCGGTAAATCCCCAGCGTCCCTCTTGCTGGCACCTGCCCACGGACATACAAGGTATCGCCCGCTCCGCTAATTAAGCGCTGATTATCACCACCGACCACATATGCAAGTTCCTGCAGGTTTTCGCCTGGTTCGACCACCCGGTGCTCGCGCAGGAAAGAGCGCACCACCTCCATCGGAATCGGCGTGATGGCTTCGCGCTCCGGCACGGTACGCATTTGCGGCGAGAGTTTGACGATGCCCTGGCCGCGCTCCAAGCTTAAGCACGGCTGGCCTTGGCAAGTTCCCAGTAGCAGCACGTCGCCGGGGTAAATGAGGTGCGGATTACGCACCTGCGGATTCGCCTGCCACAAAGAGGGCCACTGCCAGGGAGAGTGTAAATAACGGGCCGAGATGTCCCAAAGCGTATCGCCTGGCACCACCTCATAGCGCTGCGGGGCATCATGGCGCAGCCCTTCCAAAGCCGAGGCTGCCTGACTGGCCAGCATCGCCCACGTTAAGAGCACGCCAAAGACGCTATAATAAAGAGGCTTTCGGGCCACCATCCGGTTCTCCCCAGGCAGTCGTTGATGAAGCGATTGAAGAGGGCCACACGGTGTCACGCGTGCCCAGGAACGCTATCAGCATGATATAGTGGCTAATAGTAAAGCAGTTAGGCGCGCTGACACAGGTTAGCCGCTAGCTCATCTTAAAGACTCAGCATAACGGTGATTGTAACGCCATGGCCAAACTTCCTATTCTCGAATTCCCCGACGAGCGCCTGCGCACCAAGGCGGTACCGGTGGAAACCGTTGACGACGAGGTCCGCCAGCTCGTCGACGATATGTTGGAGACCATGTACGACGCGCGCGGCATCGGCCTTGCCGCGACGCAAATCGATGTGCATCGCCGCGTGGTGGTGATGGATGTCAGCGACGATAACTCCCAGCCGCTGGTGCTGATTAACCCGCGCTACGAGCCTATTGGCGATGCCAAAGAGCCGCTCTCTGAGGGCTGTTTGTCGATCCCTGAGTACTACGCCGAAGTGCCGCGCTACCTGAAAGTGAAGCTCAATGCGCTGGACCGTAACGGCGTGCCTTACGAGCTGGAAGCGGATGGCCTGCTGGCCCATTGCATTCAACATGAGTACGACCACCTGGAAGGCGTACTGTTTGTGGATTACCTCTCGCCGCTCAAGCGCGACCGGGTGATGAAAAAAATGCAAAAACGCCACAAGCTGATCAACGACGCCTGATCTACGTTTGCCATAGGCGACTGGCCGAGCTGACACGCTGATACCCGTAGGCCTTTCTCTGCGGGCTACAGCGCTGCCTCTCGGCCTTTATGCGTTTCATACCCGGCATCTTTCTCTCGTCATCCTCTCGTCACTTAAGGGCTCACCACCATGTCACCGTTACGCGTTGTTTTTGCTGGTACGCCAGACTTCGCCGCCTCAAGCCTTGCTGCCGTACTCGACAGCGAGCACGAAGTCGTCGCGGTTTACACTCAGCCAGATCGCCCCGCAGGCCGTGGGCGTAAGCTCACCCCCAGTCCCGTCAAACAATTGGCGCAAGAGCACGGGCTGCCGGTGTACCAACCCGCTAGCCTAAAAGACACCGACGCCCAAGCCGAGCTTGCCGCGTTAAACGCCGATGTAATGGTCGTTGTTGCCTACGGTCTGCTGCTACCCCAAGCAGTGCTGGACACGCCGCGCTTAGGCTGCATTAACGTGCACGCCTCGCTGCTGCCCCGCTGGCGCGGCGCGGCGCCGATTCAGCGAGCCATTGAAGCCGGTGACAGCGCCTCCGGCGTCACGATTATGCAAATGGATGCAGGGCTGGATACCGGCGCCATGCTGTACGAAGTGCGCACTCCAATCACCTCCCGCACCACGGGCGGCGACCTGCATGACCGGCTAGCGATTCAAGGCGCCAATGCGCTGGTGAACGTGTTGGACCAGTTGGACAGCGACAGCCTAGCAGCCACGCCGCAGCCAGACGAAGGGGTCACCTACGCCGCCAAGCTCAGCAAAGCCGAGGCCGAGCTAGACTTTACCCAGCCCGCCGAGCAGTTGGCGCGTAAAATCCGTGCCTTTAACCCGTGGCCGGTGGCCTGGTGCACGCTGGGCAGCGACCGCCTGCGGCTTTTAATGGCCAGCGTAGAAGACGGCGAGCAGCCGCCTTCGCCCCCCGGCACGCTGCTGGAGCATGGCGATGAGCACCTGCGCATTGCCTGCGGTGAACAGGGCCAGCAAGTACTGTGCGTTAGCCGCGCTCAACTGCCAGGCGGCAAAGCCATGGCCGTACGCGACTTATTAAACGCTCGCCAAACGTCTCTCACCGTAGGCACTCGTCTCGGGCAACCCTCACCCTCACAAGGAGCTCACCCATGAGCCAGCAACGTCCAGCCAAAGGCGGCAGCGGCATCGATGTTCGCGCAGCGGCCGCCCGCAGACTCGTCCCGGTGCTCACCGATAAGGGCTCACTCGCTGGGCTAGATGAGCATAGCGTTGTGGCTCGTGACCGCAGCCTGTTAAAAGAGCTCTGCTACGGCACTTGCCGCCGCTTACCGCGCTTACAGGCGCTGGCCAATCAGTTGCTCAAGCAACCATTTAAAAAGCGCGATGCGGATGTTCACGCCCTGCTGTTAGTGGGCATCTATCAGCTGCTCTACATGCGTATTCCTGCCCACGCGGCGGTGGGCGAAACCGCTGGTGCTGCCCGCCTGCTGGGTAAAGAGTGGGCTACAAGAGTGCTTAATGGCTGCCTACGCCGCCTACAGCGTGAAGCCGAGGCGCTGCAAGCGGTCGTTGATCGCGATGAAAGCGTGGCTCTGGAACACCCACCCTGGCTGCTGGACGCCTTGCGCACGGCTTGGCCCGAACAGTGGCGTGCAATTGCCAAGGCCAATAATGAACCCGGCCCGATGACACTGCGCGTCAATCAGCACCATAACGACCGCGAAGCTTACCTACAGCAGCTCACCGAGCAGGGCTTAGAGGGTCATCTCTGTTTGCACGCCCCCGATGGCATTACCTTGACCACTCCCTGCGATGTGTCGGTGCTGCCCGGTTTTGAACAGGGCCACGTGAGCGTTCAAGATGAAGCCGCTCAGCTGTCGGCCGCGCTGCTTGGGCCCACCCTGGCACCTCGCCCTGGCGCTCACGTGCTAGACGCCTGCTGCGCCCCTGGCGGCAAAACCGCCCACTTGTTAGAGCAGTTTGATATTGCGCTAACCGCCCTTGATAGCGATAACCAACGGCTGGCGCGGGTGGACGATACGCTTAACCGCCTAGGACTTAGCGCCGAGCTGAAGCATGCCGATGCGACTACCCACGACTGGTGGGGCGGCACGCCGTTTGACGCTATCTTGCTAGACGCACCCTGCTCGGGCACCGGCGTGATTCGTCGTCATCCGGATATCAAAACGCTGCGTCGCAAAGAAGACATTCGTCAGCTGGCTAAGCTGCAGCGCCAGCTGCTGGATAATTTATGGACGCTGCTGCGCCCCGGCGGCACGCTGCTGTACGCCACCTGCTCGGTGCTGCCCGAAGAGAACGCCGCGCAAATCGATGCCTTTGTTGCCCGCACGCCGGATGCACGGGTCACCACGCCCCATGATGTGGCGTGGGGTGAGCCAAGCGGGCACGGTCGCCAACTGTTTCCGGCCGAAAGCAGTCACGATGGCTTTTTTTATGCCAGACTAGAAAAGCGCACTGCCTAGGCGGTTGCCCGGCAGTGAATTCATGACAAGGATGGAGCAAACATGAGTCATCACACGTACAAACATATTGAGCTTACTGGGTCTTCCGAGAAAGGTATTGAGGAAGCCGTACAGAACGCACTCGCGAAAGCATCAGAAAGCGTTCACAACATGCGCTGGCTCGAAGTCACCGACACCCGTGGTCATATTGAAGATGGCCGTGTCGCCCACTGGCAGGTAACGGTGAAAGTCGGCTTTACGATGGAGTAATCCCTACCTGCTTTTCGACGGCGGCTGGTTTACACTGGCCGCCGTCTTTATTGCAGCGCACACCTCCTGCCGAGAATGCGCTGGCGCTTATAACGGAACCGATGCTCAGCAATGAAAATCATCATTCTTGGCGCCGGCCAGGTCGGCGGCACCCTAGCGGAGCACCTCGCCCGCGAGGAGAACGACATCACCGTCGTCGATACCGACGGCGCAAAACTGCGCGAACTGCACACCAAGCTGGATATCCGCACGGTGACCGGCGCGGGCTCCTACCCTATTGTGCTGCGCCAAGCGGGCTGTGAAGACGCCGACATGCTAATCGCGGTGACCAACACCGACGAGATCAACATGATCGCCTGTCAGGTGGCCCACACGCTGTTTCGCACGCCCACCAAAATTGCCCGGGTGCGCTCCACCGCTTACCTCACTCGTAAAGGGCTGTTCGCCCACGAAGCCATTCCCATCGACGTGCTGATCAGCCCCGAGCAGGTGGTCACCGACCATGTGCGCCGCTTGATCGAACACCCTGGCGCGCTACAGGTGCTGGAGTTTGCCGGGGGTTTAGTGCAGCTGGTGGCGGTGAAAGCCTTCTACGGCGGCCCGCTGGTGGGTCAGGATCTGGCTTTTCTGGGCAAGCATATGCCTAACGTGGAAACCCGCGTGGCGGCGATTTACCGCCGCAACCGGCCAATCATTCCCCGTGGCGACACGGTGATTGAAGCTGACGACGAGGTGTTCTTCCTGGCCGCCCGTCGGGATATCCGCGCCGTAATGAGCGAGATGCGCAAGGTCGAGCGGGATTTTCGCCGGGTAGTGATTGCCGGGGGGGGCAATATCGGCGAGCGGCTGGCGGAGCACTTAGAGCACAGCCATCAGGTGAAGATCATCGAGCACAGCCTGGAGCGCTGCACCACGCTTTCCGAGCGGCTGGATCGCACCGTGGTGCTCCACGGCAGCGCCACCAGCAAGCGGCTGCTGGAAGAGGAGAATATCGAAGACTGCGATATCTTCTGCGCACTGACCAACGACGACGAAGTGAACATCATGTCGTCGCTGCTCGCGAAACGGCTTGGGGCGAAGAAGGTACTTACGCTGATCAACAACGCGGCCTACGTGGATTTGGTGCAGGGCGGCGATATCGACATCGCCATTTCCCCTCAGCAGGCAACCATCGGCAGCCTGCTGACCCACGTGCGCCGGGGCGATATCGTCAATGTGCACTCGCTGCGCCGGGGCGCGGCGGAGGCCATTGAGGCCATCGCCCACGGCGATAAGCAGTCGTCGAAAGTGGTGGGCCGTACGATTGCCGAGATCAACTTGCCTGAAGGCACCACCATCGGTGCCATTGTGCGGGGCAAAGAGGTCATTATCGCCCACGGCGATGTGCTGGTAGAGAGTGGCGACCACCTGATTCTGTTTGTGATCGATAAACGCCGCATCCGCGATGTGGAGCGCCTGTTCCAAGTGGGCCTAACGTTTTTCTAAGGATCGTGCCAGCGTGATGATACAGCTAATACTGAGACAGCTAACACTATGAGCTTGCGGGTTATTTTACGTATTCTGGGCCTGCTACTGATGCTCTTCAGCTTAACAATGCTGCCGCCCATGCTAATGTCCCTCTGGTTTCGAGATGGGGTTTGGCACGCATTCATGAGCGGCATCGCCATTAGTGTGATGACCGGCCTACTGCTGTATTTGCCTAACCGCAAAGCGCGTAAAGAGCTGCGTATTCGCGACGGTTTTATCATTGCTGCGATGTTCTGGACGGTACTAGCGCTGTTTGGTTCGCTACCGCTTATGCTGTTTGGGGAAGGCTCGCTAAGCATTACCGACGCCGTTTTTGAATCGTTTTCGGGCCTCACCACCACCGGCGCTACGGTGATTACCGGCATCGACTTTTTACCTGAATCCGTGCGCTACTACCGCCAGCAGCTGCAATGGCTGGGCGGCATGGGGATTGTGGTACTGGCCGTGGCCATTTTGCCCACCTTAGGGGTCGGGGGCATGGCCCTGTACCGCACCGAAATTCCAGGCCCGCTGAAAGACTCCAAACTCACCCCGCGTATTACCGAAACCGCGAAAGCGCTTTGGTATATTTACGCCACCCTCACGTTTGCCTGTTTTGTGGCTTATATGCTGGCAGGCATGAGCTGGTTTGATGCCATTGGCCACAGTTTTTCCACTGTGGCGATTGGCGGCTTTTCTACCTACGATGCCAGCATTGGCTACTTTGATAGCGCGGCCATTGAGCTGATCTGTATTAGCTTCATGCTGATTTCAGCGGTCAGTTTCAGCCTCCATTTTATTGCCTGGCGAGAAAAACGTCTGCTGCACTACTTCGAAGATCCTGAAGCCCGCTTTCTGATGCTGTTTTTAACAGGTCTCACCACCATTGCCGTCATCACCCTGTGGTTGACCGACACCTACGACGACATTGTGGGTCTACGCCATGCGCTGTTTGAAGTGGTGTCTGTCGCCACTACCGCAGGCTTCGCCGTTGCCGATTTCTCTGGCTGGCCAGGCGCCCTGCCCTTTTTACTGTTTGTGGCCGCGTTTGTCGGTGGCTGCTCTGGCTCCACGGCAGGCGGCATGAAGGTCATCCGCATTATCTTGATTTTGAAGCAGGGCATGCGCGAAGTCATGAGGCTGATTCACCCCAATGCGGTGATTGCGGTCAAAGTGGGTAAAGTCAGCGTGCCGGACAGCATTGCCCAAGCCGTGTGGGGCTTTTTCTCGGCGTACGTCATGCTGTTTTTCTTAATGCTAGTGGGCGTCATGGCCACCGGTGTGGATCAGGTCACCGCTTGGTCCACCGTCGGCTCAGCGCTCAATAACTTAGGCCCAGCTCTGGGGGAAGCCAGCAGCCATTACGGCGACCTACCCAGCCTTGCCAAGTGGATTTTAGTCCTTGCTATGCTGCTAGGCCGCCTGGAAATTTTCACGGTCCTGGTGCTCTTTACTCCCGCTTTTTGGCGTCGCTAAGCCAGTGCTCACGTTACTTTTATTGAGATTTATTAATGACCCAAGATGACACTACCCCGCTGACCCAGGCACCCAATGCGCTGCCAACGACCAGCGGCCCTATGAAAACCATCACCGTCGGTGACACACAATACACTCTACTGGGCACCGCCCACGTGTCAGCGGAAAGCGCCAACGACGTTCGCCAACTGATCGACAGCGGTCACTTCGATGCCGTTGCCATTGAGCTGTGTGACGCCCGTCACCACAGCATGAACAACCCAGACGCCATGGGCGAGCAGGACTTGTTTCAGGTGTTCAAGCAAGGCAAGGCCGGCATGGTGGCGGCGAGCCTGGCGCTCGGTGCCTTTCAGCAACGGATCGCCGAACAATCCGGCATTCAGCCGGGGGCCGAAATGCGCGCGGCGGTGGAAGAGTGCCGTACCCGCAATTTGCCGCTGCTGTTGGTCGATAGGGACGTAGGCATCACCCTGAAACGCATTTATCGCAACGTGCCTTGGTGGCAGCGCTTCTCGCTCTTCTCAGGGCTGATTGGCAGCGTGCTTTCTCGCCAGGATGTCTCCAAAGAGGACATCGAAAAGCTCAAAGAGGGCGATATGCTGGAGGCCACGTTCAGCGAGTTTGCCGCTGAATCCGAAGCGCTCTACACGCCCTTAATTCGCGAGCGTGACCGCTATATGGCGCTACGTTTGGCGGAAGAAGCGCCGCCAGGGCGCTACCAGCATGTACTGGTGGTATTAGGGGCTGGGCACCTAAAAGGCACCAGTGAACACTTAGAAACGCCGCTGCCGGAAAACCCCAATGTCGAGCGCGAATCGCTTGAAGCCTCGCCGCCGCCCTCCAAGCTGTGGAAAGCTGCCCCTTGGTTGATTACCGCCCTGGTCATTACCGGTTTTGTGGTGGGCTTTTCACGCAATACCGACCTTGGCTGGCAGCTGGTCATCGAGTGGTTCTTGATTAACGGCATTCTGTCTGGCGGTGCGACGATTGCGGCGCTTGCTCACCCGGTCACGGTGATTGCTACCTTCTTCGCTGCACCGCTCACATCGCTTAACCCCACCATTGGCGCGGGCTTTGTAGCGGCGGGGGTCGAGCTGTATATGCGCAAACCCAAAGTGCGCGACTTTTCGACCCTGCGCCACGATGTGACGCAGTTAAAAGGCTGGTGGCAGAACCGTGTCTCTCGCACCCTGCTGGTGTTTATCTTAGCCACCGTGGGTTCTGCCATTGGTACCTGGGTGGCTGGCTTTAGGATCGCAGGCGCGCTATTTGGCAGCGGCGCGGCGTGAATAGTGTTAAACAAGCCCCCTGGCAAGCAGATGCGCTGCTTCTGCTCGTCACCGCCTTAGCTGCGGGTGGCTGGATATTTTCTAAAGAAGCGCTGGCGGGCATGCCGCCCCTACTGTTTATAGGGACGCGCTTTTTATTGGCGGGGTTGATCTTACTGGGATTTGCTTGGCCAGCGCTGCGTAAGATGCCCGCTCGTCGAATACAGCGCGGGCTGCTGGTGGGCGTGTTATTTAGTGCCGCCATTGCGTTTTGGGTATTAGGGCTGCACCACTCCAACCATTTAGGCGAAAGCGCGTTTATCAATAGCCTCGGTATCTTATTGGTACCGGTGGTGGCACGGCTGCTGTTTGGCGACCGCCCGCCTCGCTCCACCTGGGTCGCGCTACCCGTGGCGCTGCTTGGGTTTGCCCTGCTATCGCTCAACGCAGGCTTTAATATCGAAGCCAGCCAGCTGCTGATGGCCTGCGCCGCCCTCTGTTTTGCACTGCTGATCAATGTGAATACCCGCGTGGTGCGTAACGTCCCTGCCTTACCGCTCACCACGCTTCAGCTTATTTCTGTTGGCGTGGTGCTGACAGGGCTATCGCTGGTGGTGGAGCACCAACCGCTGGCCATGAACACCTCCATTCTCGGCTGGTTTATAGCCAGCGTCCTGCTGGCGAGCTCACTGCGCTTCTTCTTGCAAATTAAAGCTCAGAGCATGACCACCCCAAGCCATGCAGCGGTCATTTTGATGTTAGAAGCGGTATGGACTGCGCTGCTGGCAGCGTGGTGGTTTAGCGAAACCATGACTCTACTTCAGCTGCTGGGCTGCAGCCTGATTTTCGCCGCGCTGCTGATTAACCGCTGGTACTGGGTGCGCAAAGTACTGCTACGCTGGCTGCCGGGCCAAACCCCTTAGCGTTCCGACTGTTGCCTGTCTAACAGCCGCTGCATCGCAGGGGTAGGCTCGGCAATCTTGCGATAGTAGCGGCTTTCCGCATAGCTATCGTTGAACACGTCAAAGTAATCATCCAACACGCTTGCCGCTGTTTCATCACCGCTCTGGCGCAGCAGCTCAATGGCCACCTCGGCGGTGCACAGATGCGCTTTAGAGGCGGGCTTGCGCAGCCGATAGCGGGTTTCACGCTCAGTGCGCAGCGGCAGCACCGGTAGCGTATCCAGGTAAGGGCTTTTGCGGAACATGCGCCGCGCCTGACGCCACGTGCCATCCAAAATAATAAACACCGGTATGCGCGCCTGCTGCTTGGCAGCATGCACTGCGCCAATATCCACCACACGGTCGGCGTAATCCGGCTGGTCGTCCGGGAAAATCACAAACGGCGCGTAGCGCGGGTCTACCAACAGCGCCGCCAGCGTGTCGTCCGGCGCGGTGCGATACCAGGTAAACACGCGGGTATTGGTCAGCACATCGCCAATCAAACGCCCGGTATTAGTCGGTTTGTAGTGTTCAATAGAGTGGGTCAACAGCCACACCTGGGCGTCGCTCTCCGCCTTGACCTGATACGGGCAGAGGCAGTTCAGCTCGGGCAGATTGCAGCCTTCGCAGCGCTTGACGAAGCTGCCCCGCGCTTTGAATTCACGCCGAGGCGGGCGCGGATGCCCGGTGGCCGGGTCGCGGTCGGTCAATGCATCGTGCTCAGGGGGCAGCGAGGTCGCGTCAGGCATCTGCGCTCCAGTGGGTCGTCAAAGGGCGCAGAGTATAAAGCAGCGTGGGGTTGAACAGCCAGATGCTATTCCGGCCGCTATCTTTCAAATGTCAGCGACAGCTTTTGGCCAATACGCTCAAGCATAGCCACCAAACTAGGCACAGATTCAATGGCTAGCATTAATATCGCTGCATTTTTATCTGGGTCGTCTGGATACTCATGGGCGAAGCGATTGCGAAGCATCCGTAAGGACTGCCACTGTTCACTCTCTTCCAAATAGCCCAATTTCTCTAAACGATGGAGCTTATCCAACATTGGGCGATCTTCGTAGGGCTCTTGAAGGTAAAGCAGTACCGAGGGGAACAGCCGAGTCCCCATCGCATCTTGTAATTTACCGAATCTTAGTACGAATTGATCCAAGCTTTGAATCTGCGCATCGTCCAGCGCCGCTAATTGACTCCCCGACAGCGGCAAGCATGGTGTAAGAGACGAGAGCGCATAGTCAATAAAATGCATATGCCGTTGGCACTCACGCCATGCTTCTTGCAAACGTAGTAGTGCAATATCCTGAGTCATAATGGAAGTCCTGCCCGCTCAGCAATGCTAAAAATGGCCGGATAATTCTGGCGGCTGGGATAATCAATCAGCATATCGATTTTTTGCTCGCCGAGTAGCTGCTGAAGCTTTACTTGGCAGCGCATTTCAGCACGTACTATGTCATTGACATCGTGGATATCCGTTGTGATCAGAAGATCAATATCGCCACCTTTGGCTTGATCATCCGTGCGGGAGCCAAACAGCTTTACGTTCGCTTGCGGCCCAAAACACGACTTCACGGCGCTGACGATGGCCTGACGCTGAACATCATTTAAGCGCATCGTTGACCTCCTTAGCCTACGCACTAGCCATTTATTACTTTCAAAAGGCTAGCATATTTTAGCCTTTCTTTTTCCTACTCATGGTAAACCAACTCTCTTCAAAAAGTTGACACCTTCAGCGCAGCCCCGCTAGAGTCCTGTCAACTTTCAAAAGAATATAGGTTTACCCGTGACCGCTACCTCGACTGCTTCTCACGCGGCGGATGCCGCGCCGCGCCACGACTGGACGCTTGACGAGATCAACGCGCTGTTTGCGCTGCCCTTTAACGACCTGCTGTTTCAAGCCCAGCAGGTTCACCGGGCGCATTTCGATGCCAACGCGGTGCAGGTGTCTACTCTGCTGTCGATTAAAACCGGGGCCTGCCCGGAAGACTGCAAGTACTGCCCGCAGTCGGGCCACTACAACACCCAGTTGGAAAAAGAGAAGCTGCTAGAAATCGAGAAGGTAGTGGCCCAGGCCCAGGCGGCCAAAGAGGCAGGTGCCAGCCGCTTCTGCATGGGGGCCGCGTGGCGCAGCCCGCGGGATAAAGATTTAGTGGTGGTGGAAGAGATGGTGCGCCAGGTAAAAGCGCTGGGGCTTGAGACCTGTATGACGCTGGGCATGGTCGACGGCGAGCAGGCCACCCGGCTGGCCGCTGCCGGGCTCGACTACTACAACCACAACCTCGACACTTCCCCCGATTACTACGGCGAAATCATCACCACCCGCACCTACAGCGACCGCTTAGAGACCCTAGCCACCGTGCGTGACGCCGGTATGAAAGTGTGCTCTGGCGGTATTTTGGGCATGGGCGAAGGCGCACAGGATCGCAGCGCGCTGCTGCAGCAATTGGCTAAGCTCTCTCCGCACCCTGAATCCGTGCCTATCAACATGCTGGTTAAAGTGCCGGGAACGCCGCTGGAGAACGTCGAGGATTTAGACCCGCTGGAGTTTATCCGTGCCATTGCCGTGGCGCGCATCATGATGCCCCAGAGCCACGTGCGCCTCTCCGCAGGCCGTGAGCAGATGAGCGAATCCACCCAAGCGCTCGCCTTCCTGGCCGGTGCTAACTCCATCTTCTACGGTGACAAGCTGCTGACCACCGGCAACCCCCAGGCAGAGCGCGACCGCGCGCTGTTTGCCAAGCTGGGCCTGCACCCCGAGCGCCGCGATACCTGCGAAGACGATACACAGCGCGCCGAGCGGCTGGCCCAACAGGCGCAGCGTAACGCCCAGGCCGAGCGCGCTGCCGCGCTGGCGGTGGATGCCAGTGTCTGAGGTGTGGCACCAGCGCTTAGCGGCAGCCCGCGATGAGCGTGAGCGCCAGCAGCGCTGGCGCAACCGCCGCGTCTCTGCCCATGGGACACTCGACTTTGCAGGCAACGACTATCTGGGTCTTGCCCAAGACCCACGGGTCCAGGCGGCTCAGGCGGAAGGCGCGAAACGCTTTGGCGCTGGGGCCGGCGCGTCTCACTTAGTCAGCGGGCACCTGGGCATTCACGATGCACTGGAAGAGGCGCTGGCGGAGTGGACCGGACGAGAGCGGGCGCTGCTGTTCTCCACGGGCTATATGGCAAACCTGGGCGTACTGCAGGCGCTAGCGGATTCGAACACCGCGATATTTCAGGACCGACTTAACCATGCCTCGCTGCTTGATGGTGGCGCGCTGAGCGGCGCTCGCTCCCGGCGCTACCACCACCGGGATGTCCACGACTTACGGCGTTTGCTTGCGCGCAGCACGGCCACCCATAAGCTGGTAGTGAGCGACGGCGTGTTCAGTATGGATGGCGATATCGCTGACGTCGGCGAACTTGTCCACATTAGCCAGCAGCACGGCGCTTGGCTGATGATCGACGATGCCCACGGGCTCGGCGTGCTAGGGGAGAGCGGCGCGGGCTGCGTGGAGGGATTTAACAGCCAGGACGTGCCGATCTTGGTCGGCACATTGGGCAAAGCGCTGGGCACCGCAGGCGCATTTGTGGCGGGCGACGCCGCGCTCATCGAGCACCTGATTCAGTTTTCCCGTAGCTATGTGTACACCACCGCCCAACCGCCCAGTATTGCCGCCGCCACGCTAGAAACGCTCACCATCGTGCAGCGGGAACCGGAGCACCGCCAGCGGCTCGCTCGCCATATTGACTACTTTCGCCAGCAAGCCATCGCCTTGGGGCTGCCCATCGGCCACTCCCACACGCCGATTCAACCTCTGCTGCTGGGAAGCGAGCAGCGCACCCTGGCCTGGGCGGCCACGTTCGATGAGCACGCTATCCAGGTAGGGGCGATTCGACCACCCACGGTGCCCAACGGCGAGGCGCGCCTGCGTATCACGTTAAACGCCCGCCATACTCAACGGGATATTGATCGGCTACTGGAGGTGGCCACTGCCTGCCTGAACGAGGAGCAGCGATGAAGCTCATCCTACTCTCGGGCTGGGGCGTCGACCGCCGTATATGGCAGACGCTTTCGGAGTACTGGCCCAATACGGTCAAACCCAGCGCAGTGGAGTGGCCCGGCTACGGCGAATCTCCTGCGCTACCTACCCCCACACACATTGAAGCGCTCGCCGAACGGATGGCACCCGAGCTACCCAGCGATGCCGTATGGGTGGGCTGGTCACTGGGTGGGCTGCTGGCCACAGCGCTGCTTGATTACCTGCCGCCGCCTAAGGCCCTGCTGCTACTGGGCGCAGGCAGCCGTTTTTGTAGTGACGCGAAGAATGAGGGCGGTGTGAGGAGTGACGAGCTTGCCAGCTTTCAGCGCGCCTTCCACCGCGACCCCATTGCCACGTGGCGGCACTTTCTGCGCTGGCAGGCCCAGGGCGAACCTGATGCCCGCGAGGCTCACCGCCAGCTACGAGCACAGTTAGGCGATACTCCCCAAGCCAATGCCGCCACGCTCGCGCAAGGGCTCATGTGGCTTGAAACGCTGGATAACCGGGCACTGCTCGCTCACCCTCCCTGCCCTATCCACCTATTGGCGGGAGCACACGACCCGCTGCTATCGAGTAGCACTCGCCAGCAAGCGCTAAGGCTGGAAGTCGCAGGACACTGCCCCATGCTCTCTCAGCCCTCCCAACTGACGGCACGGCTGGCCGAGCAGGCCACGCGCGCGCTTCAGGAGCCGCGATGAACACACCGGCCACCTCGCTGCCACTGCCCCGCTGGCAGGAGCGTGTTGCTCAGGCTTTTTCCCGAGCGGCACCACGCTACGATGCCCTCGCTAGCGCCCAGCGCGACATTGGCGAGGCGCTCTGGCAAACGCTACCGGAGAGCGCCCAGCATGTGCTCGACCTTGGCTGCGGCACCGGCTACTGGACCCAGCGGCTGGCGAGCCACTACCCAAACGCCACCACCACCGGGCTCGACCTGGCGCCGGGTATGCTCGCCCACGCCCAGGCGCAGTATGGCGATGCTATACGCTGGCAACAGGGGGACGCCGCCGCGCTGCCGCTGAACGACGCAAGCGTGGATCTTGTGTTCTCTAACCTAGCCATTCAGTGGTGCCCGGATATCGGTGCAGTGATGCGGGAGTTGGCACGGGTGCTCGCCCCTGGCGGGCAAGCGCGAATCACCACCCTGCTGCCCGGCACGCTGAGCGAAGTTGCCACCGCCTGGCAGCGGCCCGAGGCGCTGCTGCAAACGCCGGATGTCAGCGCCGTGCAGCAAGCGATTCAGCAAAGCGGCCTGCACCTCACCCAGCACGACTGCAATCAGCGGCGCTTTTTTTATCCCGACCTGAACGCCGTAATGGCCTCTATCAAAGGCGTGGGTGCCCAAGTGGCAAGACCCAACGCTCGGCTGAACCGCCAAGCGCTTGCCACCGCCCAGGCCCGCTATGAGTCGATACGCACGCCGCAGGGGCTACCGGTGAGCTACCACTGCCTGACGCTACAACTGGAAAGCGCGCGATGAACAACACCTATTTTGTAACCGGCACCGACACCGATGCAGGCAAAACCCTGGCCACCAGTGCGCTGCTGTGCGCCGCCCGCCAGCGCCAGCTCACCACGCTAGGGTTAAAGCCCATCGCCTCTGGCAGCGAGGCCACGCCCAGCGGCTTGCGCAACCGCGACGCCCTGGCGCTACAGGCGCAAAGTTTCCCGCCGGTGGAGTACCCAACGGTCAACCCCTGGGCCTTTGCTCCCGCCATTGCGCCGCATCTCGCTGCTCTGGAAGCAGGTGCGATGCTTAACGTGGCCAGCGTTACTCAGGCGCTTAGCGACACGTTAACCGACACGCCACGGGATCTGACGCTGATCGAAGGCGCAGGCGGCTGGCGGGTGCCGTTGAACGAGGATGAGGACTTTTCCGACCTGCCCCGCGCGCTAGGGCTGCCGGTGATTCTGGTGGTTGGGCTGAAACTGGGCTGCCTTAACCATGCCCGGCTCACCGCCGAGGCCATCGCCGCCGATCACTTAACGCTGGCGGGCTGGGTAGGCAGCGTGGTGGACCCAAACTTTGCCGACGACAGCCCGCGCTTTGCGGCCAATGTGGCGCTGCTAAAACGCGCCCTGCCCGCCGCTTGCTTGGGCATCGTTCCTCATTTGGCTACGGCGGATGCGACCACCGCGCAGTGCTACCTCTCCCTTGATGCTCTGCTCCCCCTCGCCACCCAGGAGGCGACGCCATGAACTCCCCCGTTTGGCACCCCTACGCCCATCTTAAAACCCAAACGCCTGCGCCCAAAGTGGTCGGCGGCAGCGGCAGCTACTTTACGCTGGAAAGCGGCGAGCGCCTGCTGGATGCCACCTGCTCTTGGTGGTGCATGATTCACGGCTACGGCCATCCGCGCCTCGTCGCCGCCATTCGCGAGCAAGCCGGGGAGCTTTGCCATGTGATGCTGGGCGGCCTGACCCACGACCCCGCCGATCAGCTGGCAAGGGCGCTGGTGCGCATTACCCCGCCGGGGCTGAACCATGTGTTCTTCTCCGATAGCGGCTCGGTGGGTATGGAAGTGGCCATGAAGATGGCGCTGCAGTATCAAGTGCTGAGCGGCCACCCCGGCAAGCGCAAAATGCTCTCGCTCATGAAGGCGTACCACGGCGATACCACCGGCTGCATGGCGGTGTGCGACCCCGAAGAGGGCATGCACAGCCTGTTCGCCAGCCTGCTGCCCCAGCACCACTTTGCTCCAGCCCCCACGGCCCCCTTCGACGCGACGCCGGAGCAGGTGGAGCAGGACCTCGCCGGGCTGCGGGAGGTGCTAGCGCGCCACCACCATGAGATTGCTGCACTCCTGATGGAGCCGCTGCTGCAAGCGGCGGGCGGGCTGAACATGACCTCGCCAGACTACCTGCGCGGCGCGCGAGCGCTATGCGATGAGTTTGGCGTGCTGCTGATTTTTGATGAAGTCGCTACCGGCTTTGGCCGTACCGGCAAGCTGTTTGCCGCCGACCACGCGGGCGTCACGCCAGACATCATGGTGCTCTCCAAAGGGCTGACCGGCGGCTACTTGGGCCATGCGGCCACGCTGGCTACCGACCGGGTTCACGGGGCATTTATTGGCGACAGCGAGCACCACGCTTTCATGCACGGCCCTACCTTTATGGGCAACCCGCTGGCCTGCCGCGTGGCGCTGGAGAGCCTGAAGGTGTTCGAGGAGGAGCACTACCTTGAAAAAATTGCCGCGCTCAGCCAAACGTTACAGCGCGAGCTATTAGACGACGTAGCGCTGCGCGCACATTCGGCCGTAGCGGACGTGCGCGTATTAGGCGCAACGGCGGTGATCGAAGCCCACAGCAGCGAGGCGCTGAAGGGCGTTGCCGCGTTTGCCCGAGCGCGGGGCGTGTGGCTGCGCCCCATTGGCCGCTGGCTTTACACCATGCCCGCTTATATCGCGACGGACGCCGAGCTCACCCAGATTACCGGGGTAATGAAAGCGTGGTTTTTGGAATCACGCCATTAATGTGCCAACCCACGGTTGGCTCAACCCTCGTCTTGCGCTAAGTCAGGGTAAAATTAAATTCCCCTGCTTACGCCACTGGTTAACCAGCGCCGGCACGCCCTCCCCCGCCGTGGTATTGATCGCCAGCACGCCGGGTGGGCTGAGCTCATCGGCGTCGGGGTCTACCAGCGCGCAGGGGGTGTCGTAATCGATATAGGTGAGCAGCGATGCGGCGGGCATCACCGCCAGCGAGGTGCCGACCACAAGCAGGAAATCCGCCTGGCTCACCAGCTCGCAGGCCTCTTCGAACAGCGGCACCGCCTCGCCAAACCACACCACGTCCGGGCGCAGCTGGCTGCCCTTATCGCACACGTCGCCCAGGGCAATACCCCCCTTTAACAGCGGGTAGCGCAGCCGCGCATCCACCGATGAGCGCGCCTTCAAAATCTCGCCGTGCAGGTGCAGCACGTGGCGCGAGCCTGCCCGCTCGTGCAGGTCGTCGATATTCTGGGTAATCACGCTGACCTTGAAGCCATCCTGCTCCAGCGCCGCCAGCGCTTTATGGGCGGCGTTGGGCTTCGCGCGGCGGATCTGCTCCCGGCGCTGGTTATAGAACGCCAGCACCCGCTCCGGGTCTTGCCGCCACCCTTGCGGCGTAGCGACCTCTTCCACCGGGTGATCCTCCCAGAGGCCATCGCTGGCGCGGAAGGTTTGAATGCCGCTCTCCGCGCTGATTCCCGAGCCGGTAAATACCACCAAGTGCGGGGCTGAAGTCATGCTGTCCTCGGCTTACGTCGTCCAGTAAACGCCTAATGTACCAGTTGCCCCACGGTGCCCGCGAACCGCTGCTTGTTGCGATACGGGTAAACGTCGATCACCCGCCCATCCAGAATCGCCCGCTGCAGCGCCAGCCAGTAGTCCGGGTCGAACAGCTCCGGGTGCTGCTCCATAAATAGTGCGCGCAGTTCCGGGTTGGCAAACATAAACGGGCCAAACTCTTCGGGGAAGATATCGTTGGGGCCAATAGATAAACTGGACCCGCCATCCATGTAACTGTCGTACCCCTGGGATTTGGGAATATGGCGGAAGCGACACTCGGTGAGATAGCTCACCTCGTCGTAGTCGTAGAAAATCACTCGCCCGTGGCGGGTGACGCCAAAATTCTTCAGCAGCATATCGCCAGGAAAAATATTCGCCGCCGCCATCTGCTTGATGGCGTTGCCGTAATCTTTTAGCACCATGACTCTTTCATCGGCGCTGCACTGCTCCAGGTAGATATTCAGCGGCGTCATCATTCGCTCGGTGTAGCAGTGCTTAATGATCACTTTATCCTCTTTCAGCGACACCGTGGAGGGCGCGACCTCTAGCAGGTGGGCCAAACACTCCGGCTCGAAGTGGTCTTGGCGGACGATAAAGTTGGAGAACTCCTGGGTATCGGCCATCCGCCCCACCCGGTCGTGGCGTTTTACCAGCCGGTACTTCTCCCGCACGATGGCGTGGGTGACCTCTTTGGCGGGGTCGAACTTATCCTTGATGATCTTGAACACGGTTCGAAAGCTCGGCAGCACGAATACCGCCATCACCATGCCCCGCACCCCCGGCGCGATCATGAACCGCTCTTCGCGCTTGGCGACCTGCTGGTTCAGCGCGCGGAAAAATTCGGTTTTGCCGTGTTTGAAAAAGCCAATGGCGGCGTACAGCTCGCCCTCCGGCTTGTGGGGCATGAGCTGTTTTAGGTAACCGACAAACTCCCCCGGCACCGGCACCTCTACCTGGAAATAGGCGCGGGTGAACGAGAAGATGATCGATACCTCATCGGTTTCGGTGAGGACCGTATCCAAATGCAGGCAGGGGTCGCCGCCCTGCTGCTCGCCGTACCCCTCGCCATGCAGAACAGGCAGCACCAGCGGCACCTGCTCGCCTCCGCCCAACACACGCCCGACCAGATACGCGCCTTTATTGCGGTAGAACACGCTGTTGAGTAGCTCTACCTGGGCATCCTCCGCCTGCCAAATCGCGGCGGGAAGCTGGGCTTCCAGCAGTCCAGCGCCGAGCTGGCTATCGCGTTCCAAGCTGGCAAAGGAGGACTCAAACGGGGCTTCACTCAGCGCCCAAGCGAGTGCCCCCGCCCAGTCGCCGTTGACGTAATGCCTGCGGCACAGCTCAATGCCCGAACGGTGCGCGGCATCCTCCCGGGAGCTGTAGACAAACATCCAGTCGTTGCGGATATGTCGATGCTGAAACACCGAGCAGAACAGCGAATTAAAGAAGGTTTCCGCCAGCTCGTAATCCAGCCGCTGGCTAATCAATTGAGCGTAGTGCCCTCGTGCTTCCCGCCACGTCTCACAGTGGGCCAGCACCTCCTGGGCAAAGGTGCGCTGCAATCGTTCGAGCGTCTCCTCGACTTTTTCACCGTACAGGTTGATCCGCGCGGCGGAGGCTTGCTGCGCTTCACGCCAGGCGGCGTCGTGAAAACGGCGGCTTGCATCTGAGGTGATCTGCTTGAAACGCGCACGGTACTCATCGAAACCGTGCAGTACAGTGGCCGCTAGGCGATACGCGGGGGAGTGTTTCATCACGCTGGCTCACGTCGAAAGAGGGCTTCCCAGATTCCGTGAACGGCACACTACATACGAGACGACCTTAGTCCTGTAAGTGTCAGCCCTGTCAGTGTCAGCTCTGTGAGTGTGAATCTTGTGGGTACGGCGCAATGGAGGCGACCTCCAGGCGAAACGGCCCGGCAGTGCGGTCGGCAATCAAGAAACCGAGCTGGTGAATAGAGTGCGGGTCGAGAGGCGGCGCGCTGGAAAGCAGCGTGCCCCGGCGTACCGCCTCGAACTGTGCCCAGGTGAATTGATGCGTTTCCCACTGGTGAGCTGTAGGCGTGAAGGCGACGCGGTAGGCGCTTGCTTCGTTCAGCGCGCTGCTTTTGAGCCTCAGCTGATAGGTGCGACCATCGCCACGCACGCGAAGCGTAACTCCTTGGCTGTGTGCGAGGGTCGGCTCAAAGCCGTTGGGTTCACGGCGCACCGAGGCAAAACCGCCGCCGTTTTCCAGCGATACCTCGCCACAAAAGCTGCCAGCGCCCGCTTCCACGCGAAAGCCGCTTTGAGACACGCCGCCCATCACACCATCATCCACGGCGTACCAGCGCCGCTGCTCTGCCTCGGCCATGTTCGATTCGGTAAAGTTCAACATCCTTCAAGCTCCTCCTTGCCTGCCAATAACAACGCCTCTGAGCGAAAGCCCAGAGGCGCACTGCCGTGGTTCAGACTAGGCGATCTGCCGTGGTGATTACAATTTCGCGGAAGCGACATTCGGTGCGACAGGATCGATATCTTCTGGCGCGGCGGTGACCAGCGCGAATTCCTCTTCTGCGGTTTTCGCGACTAAATGGTTTTTACTGTAGAGGAAGTAGTAAGCCGCTCCGGCAATGAACAGCACGATGGTGTAGTTGAACGCGCGAGGGTCAAACGCGTAGACACCGGTCAACGCGACGAGCGAGAGCACCAACGCGATGCCTGAGGTCACCACGCCTCCCGGCGTTTTATAGGGGCGCGGCAGGTCGGGCTGTTTCACGCGCAGCAGAATATGGCTAAGCGCCATCAGCGCATAAGAGATAGTCGCCCCCACAACGGCCATGCCTAACATCAGATCACCTTCCCCGCTCAGCGATGCGAGAAAGCCAAAGATACCGGGCACAATCAGCGCTAAGTAAGGCACTTTACGCTCGCTGGTCAGCGACAGCTGTTTAGGTAAATAGCCCGCCCGAGAGAGCGCGAATACTAGGCGGCTATAGCCATAAATAATCGAGAAGAACGACGCGATCAAACCCGCTAAGCCCAGCACGTTAACCAGGGTCGCCAGCGTGGGATTACCCGCCGCATTCAGCGCATCTACCAACGGCACGCCGCTTTGGCCAATCATCTCAGCGCCCGCCGCACCGGCCAGCAGCACGACTACGAGCAGGGCAGTGAAGAGCAAAAACAGCATCGCACCAATGATGCCTTTGGGCATATCCCGGGCGGGGTCTTTAGCCTCTTCGGCCGCTAGCGGCACACCTTCAACGGCCAGGAACAGCCACATACCAAAAGGCAGCGCCGCCCAAATACCGTACCAGCCGAATGGCATAAAGGTGCTCGCCCCCGCCGCATCGGTGGGTGCAATATCAAACAGGTTGGCCGAATCGAAATCGCCGATCAGCGCCACAGCGGTGGCCAAAATGGCAAAGACCGCCAAACCGCTAATCACCATCATCACTTTCAGCGCTTCCCCCACACCCGCTAGGTGAATGCCGATAAACACCGCATAAAACAGCAGATACACCAGCGGCCCGTTAACGCCTAATAACGCTTCCACCGCCGAGCCAATAAAAATCACGATGGCCGCCGGGGCCAGCGCGTACTCGATCAATACCGCAAGCCCGGTCAAATAGCCGCCCGCAGGCCCCATGGCTTGGCGGGCAAAGCTGTAGCCGCCCCCTGCCGCGGGAATGGCGGCGGACATTTCTGCCAGCGCCAGCACTAGCGCGAGGTACATCAGCGCCATCAAACAGGCGGCAATCGCAAAGCCGCCCCAGCCCGCTTCGGCAATGCCAAAGTTCCAGCCCGCAAAGTCACCGGAAATCACGTAGGAAACCCCAAGGCCCGCGAGCAGCATCCAGCCTGCCGTACCTTTACGCAGCTGGCGCTTGGCCAGATACGCCTGATCAACCGTTGGTTGTGTCATCGTTTTGCCCTTTTCAGTGTGGAACGCAATGGGTGTCAGCGGCGTGCTGCGATCCTGGTTCCGTCTTGTTATTGGGAGAGTCGTCAGCGTTGTTATTGAAAATGTCGTCAGCGGTGTTATTGAAAATGTCGTTAACGTTGTTATTGAAAGTGTCGTCCGCGTTTTGCGCGTGGTGATCGTCAATCAGCCACAAGGAAATTTCGAGTTGAACCGCTGCTGCCCTCCAAGACGCTGTCTTCGCTGCGGTCTTTTAGCTTCACGCCGGAGAGCTTGCGCTCCCGCGCCTCGGTTAACAGCAGCAGCAAGCGCCGGGCCGCCTCTTCATACGCAAGCCCGGCCGGCCGCACGTTGGAGATACAGTTACGCCGGTCATCTTTTAACCCCACTTCGGGGCCCCAGGTCATGTACAGCCCCAAACTATCTGGGGAGCTAAGGCCGGGGCGCTCGCCAACCATGACCAGCACTGCATCTGCGTTGAGCAGCGCGCCTACTTCGTCGCCAATCGCCACGCGCCCCTGCTCAACAAGAGTCAGCGGTGCGAGCTGCCATTCGTTCTTGTCGCATCCGAATGCGTCATACAACGCGGTGAGAAACGGGGCGCTGTTCTGCTGCACCGCCAGCGCCGAGAGGCCATCGACGATCACCACCGCCAGATCAAACCGTTGGCCGCTCTCTGCCGCCTGCTGCAGCGTCTGCCGGGATGCCTCGTTGAGGCGTCTGCCGTAGTCGGGCCGCTGCAGGTAAATCGCGCGGTCCTCTGCACGGCTGTGTACCGCAAGCGGTGCGGTGCTCAAGCCAAGCGCCTGGGTCAGCTCATCGGCCAGTGTTTGACACTCCAGTGGGCAGTGAACCGCATCTTGAGCTTGGGCATGGGCGAGCTGAAACGCGAGCAGCTGTTTGGTGGGCAGGCTTACCCCTGCGCGCCCCAGCCCAATGCGCGCGTCGGTAAAGGCGCGCAGGCGCTCCCAGG
The DNA here is from genome assembly GCF_046536035.1 of Halomonas sp. SIMBA_159. Classification (NCBI taxonomy): domain Bacteria; kingdom Pseudomonadati; phylum Pseudomonadota; class Gammaproteobacteria; order Oceanospirillales; family Halomonadaceae; genus Halomonas; species Halomonas sp. SIMBA_159. The sequence goes on along the minus strand of NZ_JAWJBT010000002.1, from coordinate 107,957 downwards.
GGTTCTCAATGACGATAGGCGCAGTGGTTTCCTGCGTGGGTTGCTTAGGCATTTCAGTCGCTCCCCTTCGGCAAGTGGCGCAGGCTGTTGGCAAAGGCGGCGGGCAGCTGGTCGTTAAGACGGTGGGTGCTCACATCTTGGAAGATCTGCATCTTGGCCAGCCACTGCTCAAATTCCGGCGCGGCTTTTAGCCCCAGCACCCGACGGGCATAGAGCGCATCGTGAAACGAGGTGGTTTGATAGTTGAGCATGATGTCGTCAGAGCCGGGGATGCCCATCACGAAGTTACAGCCCGCTACGCCCAGCAGCGTTAGCAGGTTATCCATATCGTTTTGATCGGCGTTGGCGTGGTTGGTGTAGCACACGTCGCACCCCATCGGCACACCTAAGAGCTTGCCGCAGAAGTGATCCTCAAGCCCGGCGCGGGTGATCTCTTTACCGTCGTAGAGGTACTCGGGGCCGATAAACCCCACCACCGTGTTGACCAACAGCGGATTGAACTTGCGCGCCACGGCGTAGGCCCGGGCTTCGCAGGTTTGCTGGTCTAGCCCGTGGTGAGCATCGGCGGAGAGCGAGCTGCCTTGGCCGGTTTCGAAATACATCACGTTGCGACCCACGGTGCCGCGATTGAGCGTTTGCGCGGCGGCTTCGGCTTCCGCCAGGGTGCTCAAATCAAACCCAAAGCTGCGGTTGGTGGCTTCGGTGCCGCCAATGGACTGAAACACCAGATCCACCGGTGCGCCCTGTTCAATGGCTTCTAGCGTATTGGTCACGTGGGTCAGCACGCAGGATTGCGTAGGGATCTCGTATTTCTGGATCACGTCGTCCATCAGGCGCATTAGCTTGATGCTCTGAGCGACGTTATCGGTAGCCGGGTTGATACCGATCACCGCATCGCCGCTGCCATATAACAAGCCATCGAGAATACTGGCCGCGATGCCGGTGACGTCATCGGTGGGGTGGTTGGGCTGTAAGCGGGTCGAAAGCCGCCCAGGCAGCCCAATAGTGTTGCGAAATGCCGTGGTCACTTGGCATTTCTTCGCCACCAGCATGAGGTCCTGGTTACGCATCAGCTTACTTACCGCCGCGGCCATTTCCGGCGTAATGCCGGGCCTTGCAGCGGCCAGCGCTTCACTGGTGGCGTGGTCCGAAAGCAGCCAGTTGCGAAAATCGCCTACAGTCAGGTGCTTCAGCGGCGCAAACGCCTCTGCATCGTGGTCGTCAATAATCAGGCGGGTGATTTCGTCCTGCTCGTAGGGGATCAGCGCGTCGTTCAAAAAGGTGGTGAGCGGCAGCTCAGCCAGCACCATTTGGGCGACGACCCGCTCTTCTGCGGACTCTGCCATCACCTCGGCAAGGCGGTCGCCTGAGCGCGGTGGCGTGGCTTTGGCCATCAGTTCGGCGAGCCCGCTAAAGCGATAGCGGCGGCTCCCCACCGTGGTGTGATAGGTCTGCGCCATGGGCCTTCCCTTCTCTTACCTGTTCGATACTCAAGGCACGGTATGCGCGTTGAGGAACAAAACTTGCTTGTTCTCACAATAGCGCTATCACTTAACGGGGAGTATCGAGTTTTGGCAAAACACACCAAGGCTATAAAAACCAATAAGAAACAGCTGGTTAATAACGACAACAAGGCGTGGACGCGGTTGATTCACGCTGTCAGGAGCTGGTGATGACCTTGACGCCTACCCAAAGCGCACCAAAAAAGTGCATTCAAGAAGCGTTTGATGCTGACGAGCATGCGCAAAACCTCACCCGCTGGCAGCAGCAGTATGATCAGCTGACCCCAGGGCGGTTTTATGGGCGGCTGGATGAAATTGCATTGCCTGCCATTCAGGTGTTCAAAGAGCACACCGGCCAGGCGCTGCGTCAGGATTGCCGGGTGTGGGAGAACTCTTTATGGCTGGGCATTCCAACCCGACCAGCGGGCTCGCGTATCAATGGGCAGCCACTCGACGCGCAGCAAGTGATGTGCCGCCCCGGCGGGCGCGATTTTGAATTGGTGACCCCGGAAGCCTTCGATATTTACGGGCTGGTGATACGCCTACCGGCATTACATGCCGCCGCCGAACGCCAGGGCATCGCGCTGGATGAGCAGTGGATGACCGCGCCCCGCCGGCATGTGAACCCTGCCACGCTGCGCGCCCTACTGTTTCTATTGGAGCGGCTGTTAGGCCAACAGCAGGGAGCCATTGCTGAAAAGCTGCATCAGGATATTCTCTTGACCGGCCTGCTAGAGCTATTAGATGCCCAACAGCCCAGTGGCAAGCTGCCTCCCAGCTACGCACATCGCAAAGCCGTGGTCGACCGGGTCAAGCAGTACGTCGACGCGCATGTAGACGCCCCCATCACCATGGACGCGCTGTGTGAACTGACCCATGTGAGCCGACGCACGCTACAATATAGCTTTACGACGATTTTAGGCATTAGCCCATTGCAGTTTTTAAGGCTAACGCGCCTGAATCGCGTTCGCCGCGCTTTACGCGCTGCAGAGCCGCCACAAACAGTCACTGAGATTGCGACGTATTGGGGATTTTGGCACTTGGGGCAGTTCGCCCACGACTATAAACAGCAGTTTGGTGAGTGCCCTTCGCAAACGTTATATCAACCCGCTGGAGCGCTTAACCACCGCTGAGCGAACTGTTCCGCATCCAGTGGGCGGTCATAATAATAGCCCTGCGCCTGGGTGCATCCCATTGCTAACAAAGCATCACTCTGCGCTTTGCACTCGATGCCTTCCGCAATAGTTTGCAGCCCTAACGTATTCGCCATCGCGATAATAGTGGCCACGATAATGCGGTCGTTATCGCTGGTGAGCATATCGCGCACAAAGGAGATATCGATCTTAATTTTGTCCGCCGCAAAGCGTTTAAGATATGCCAGGGAGGAATAGCCGGTACCAAAATCGTCAATCGAGAGCCCCATTCCGTGGCTTTTCAGCACTTCCGTTATCGCAATGGCGTCATCAGGATGCGTCATGATACCGCTTTCGGTAATCTCCACACTTAAGGCTTGCGGAGACACGCCATGGGCTTGGCAACTTGCTAAGAGCGTGGCAATTAAATCGTTATCATCGAACTGATCAGCGGCGATATTAATCGCCAACTGGCCATTTAACTGCAGCCCTTGGCGCTGCCAATCGGCTAACTGTCGGCAGGCTTGATCAATCACACAATTGCCTAAGGCTACGATCATGCCGCGCTCTTCGGCAATGCTAATAAATTGCCCAGGAGGGACCTCTCCTAACTCTTTATCCCACCAGCGACACAGCGCTTCGGCGCCAATCAATTGGCCGCTGCGCATATCCACCTGAGGCTGAAAATGTAAATAGAGAGAGTGGTTAGCAATCCCAATCGCCAGGCGTTTGGCAATATGCAGCTGCTGCGCCACGGCTTGCCCCATCCAGTGTTCAAACGTACGGACCGTCAGCTTATGGCGCTTGGCTTGGTACATTGCAATATCGGCATGCTTTAATAGCGATTGCGACGTTTGCCCATGGGCAGGAAAAAGAGAAATACCGACGCTCACCGAAAGCTCTGACGAGTGCTGCTCTATAACAATTGGCTTATTTAGGCTAGCGCATAGCGTATCAGCGGTTTGCATAGCCTCTCTCTCGTCGCCAGTGCCCCGACAGATCACTACAAACTCATCCCCGCCCAACCGAGCTAGGTAATCTCCCTGGGGTAAGACACGGCGGAAGCGATGCGCTACCTCCTTAAGCACTAAATCACCAATATCATGACCCGCCGTGTCATTAATCTCTTTGAAGTGATTAAGGTCGAGTAACAGCAGCGCGAAGGGCACGTTGCTACCATCGCTCACGCACTCTTCAAGACACTGTATAAAATCCGTGCGGTTAGGTAGCTGCGTGCCCGCATCACGAAATGCGAGCTGGCGTATACGCGCTTCATCCCGCTGGCGGCCAAGTTCTGATGCCGCCCTCGCGGCGAATATCTGTAGCACCGTCGTAACGATTTGGGTATCAAACAGCGGTGCCTTAAACATCACACCAATAATGCCAATAGGCTGGCCCTTTGCGTCATCCAGCCGCCGTCCCACATAGGCATTTACCCACTCCAGTGCCCCATTCGACTCTACTGGCAATCGAATGCCAGCACCTTCATGCACAATACACTCACGCTGAGTTAATACGTCCTGACAAGGCACACCCTCAAGATGGTAACTAAACGCTGTCTGGCGCGTACCGTTGACGTACAGCGCCAGGACGTTGGCAACATTAGCATTCTGCTCATCTAGCGTGGCGATAAACCCTACTTCCGCAGCCAGCGCATTGGCCATGTGGTCGGTGAGCTGGGTCAAAAAAGCTTGGCCGTGCTGGGCAGACACAGCAGTCGCTACCTGGGCCACCGCGTGCTGAATACGCTGTTCCGCTTTACGGTGGCGTAGGCTATCAATGCCAAACGCAATATCATCGGCAAGTTCGCTTAAGAGACGCACCTCAGCGGAGGTAATGGGCGTATCATCACTCTGGTAAAGCGATATCACACCAAGCAACTGGCCACGGTAAATTAACGGCAGCGCCATTAAGGCACAGACCTCTAACGCCATTAGAGTGGTCTCAAGCCCAGAGGCGGTGGGGCTGCTTTGCGGTATAAACACGACAGGAGCTTGACGCGTTAGCGCTTGGCAGATGATATCGCGACTATAGCCCGCAATGAGCAGTTGCTTTGGGCTTAACCATCCTAAAACATCCCCCTCCACATCGGCACAGGCTTGCAGTGCGCCTTCTGGGTTGGCACTTGCCCCGGGCAATACTTGATGAATCCAAGCAGCCGTATAGCCTCCTACTTCAACGACTACCCGGCAAGCTGATTGAAGTAACGATGCCTCATCGCGGGCATGAAAGCGCGCATCGTTCCCCCTACTTAACAGCCGGAGCTCACGCTGCTTGCTGGCAATCCGTTGATCAGCCTGCTGACCAACTAATTGCCGGGAAAGCTCAATGCCTGCTAGCGACGCAATAATTCGCATCACTTCATTGGCATATTGAGGCAAGGCTAAAGGGCGAGAGTGCATCAAAACAATAATACCCTGACAGCGACCCGCCACATTTGTCATGGGCACACCCAGGTAGCTCTCAACGGATAGCGAGGATAGCCGTGAATCGTTGGGAAAACGGTCGCGCGCCTGAGACGCGATGTAGAAACAGGCATGTTCCTTTACTTGTTCGCAGGGCGTTTCCTGTAAGGCATAAGGATCAGCATCCACAAACTCCCCTTGCGACCACATTGCTAAGGGCGTTGCCGTACCGGTGCGATCAACGCTGGCTACCAAGGTGTGATCAACTTGCAGTAATTGCGCCAAGGTTTGGGCTAGGTGATGAAAAAACCCGCCTTTATTGACGAGGGACAATCCATCAGCAAGCTGTTGGAAAATTTCTGGTGCCGTCGTGGGAGACATGATATTAAGCGCCTTCGGATTTGAAAGGTAAGCCACGCTGGCAAGCCAAACGCTTTTTTCAAAGCCGAATTGACCGCTGTGTGATCATCCCTGAGCCATACAGTGATTGTCTCTGCGGTGGTGGAGCAATGCGGTAGTCAAGAACTGCGCTGTTAAAAGCATTACTCGTCGTTATTGCCACTGCCAGTGGTAAAAACTGCCCATGAGCACCATAAAATTATGGGTACTACATGAGCGACACTCTTTTTTATTTACGCTAGCACTTACACGGCAAAAACTTGGTCATTTAATTAAGCGCCTTAACAATTAATTTTTTAAAACGCATCTCAGGCATTTAAACAATCACGCCTAACTGCCAAAACCACTCACCACTAAAAACTAGCCGACTATCGTCCAAATTATCTTAAATGACCAATTTAAATAGATTTAACCGCGCAACTTATTTAACGGCAATGTTCGCCGTCAAAAAAATGGTTCACGCCGTTCATTATCAACCTATCAAGATGATATTCAACCTAAACAGTCATTCATGTCAATAGGCGGTTCCCCAACCATTCAAGGTTATATGGAGGACAGTGTGAATAAAATTGAACAGAAACGGCTAGCTAGCAACATCGGCAGAGCCATCGCCAAACAGCGGATACGCAGCCAGTTAACCCAAGAGGAAGTCGCTGAGCGCCTCGGGGTTGGCAATGAAGCCGTTTCTCGAATCGAGCGAGGGCGGGTTATCCCCAACATCGTTCGCTTATTAGAATTAGCCGAGATATTCAACTGCGAAGCCGCAGAGCTATTAGGCCAGGCAAGTGTTCATGTCGATGATCAGACTCACCGAGTTAAATCGATATTAGCCCCTTTAAAGCACCATGACCGACAACTCATGCTAGAACTTATTGAACGCCTGGCTCTTCGTTTTCAGCAAGACACATCCTCCGAAAAATAGGTCAACCAGCATAAGACTGCTGCCGAATTGTCCGAATGTCTCTCTTCTCGCCCAGCTCGCTTGGCTGGCGCTTCTCCTTCCTACCTTGGAGCTTCTGAGCGGTTCATGCTATAGGTACTAACCATGAAAAATGCTAGCCATGAAAAGTACTAGCCATGTTAAGTACTCACCACGACAGGTGCTGTCCACGACGTCATGACTGCGCCGCCTCTCGACTCCCCCTGTGAGGGCCTATGCTAAACACGACCGCCTGGAACCGCTTTCGCTATAGCGCCTATGCCCCTCTCTATGATGTCGTGGTGTCCCGCGCACTGCGCAGAGCGCGCCGGATTGCCCTTGACCAAATCGACTGGGAGCCAGGCATGCGCGTGCTGCTAGTCGGCGCCGGGACAGGTTTAGACCTCCCCTTCCTTCCTCGTGAGCTGGAAATCCACCTTACCGACCTCACTCCAGGCATGCTCAAGCGTGCCAAAGACCGTGCCGAACGCTACCAACGCGACGTCAATTGTCAGGTCATGGATGCAAGCGCGCTTACGTTTGAGGATGAACACTTCGATGTCGTGATCATGCATCTTATTTTGGCGGTGATGCCCAACCCTGAGCAGGGTCTCGCAGAAGCCTATCGCGTTCTCAAACCCGACGGCCAGCTGTGCGTGATGGATAAATTTCAGCCCGATCATCAACCGGCTGGCGCTATGCGACGAGCGGCCAATATCATGACCTCGTTTATCGCAACAGACATCACTCGGCAAGCAACGCCCTTGCTTCAACAGGCGGGCTTTCGCATTCGTCACGACGAGCCTGTGCTTATGAATGGGCTTTTTCGCGCGCTTCTAGCCGGTAAGTAAAGCCACTCACTTTCCCACAGTCAGTACACATACTCTCTTCTGTCCAACACTGGTACAATTTAAACATAGTGGCCCAATGCATTATCTGTGTACCCTGAAGAAGGAAGCCCTGATGCCAAAAGCTGCTGTAAAACGCTTTCGCAGCCTGCCTGACGATGAGCAGTCGCGGGTGATTGAAATGGCTTGGGAAGATCGCACGCCGTTTGAAGCCATCGAACGACTTTACGGCCTTGGCGAACCTGATGTGATTGATGTCATGCGTTACCAGCTTAAGCCTGCCTCGTTTCGTCTATGGCGGCAGCGCGTGACAGGACGCTCAACGAAACATACCGCACTTCGCTCCCCTGACGTACTGCGCGGCTACTGCCCAACACAGTACAAACGTTAACAGCGAGTACCTAAGCACTTGCTGCCTTGCTGCCTTGCTGCATGATATATTTTCAGCGCCTCTTTAATGTTATATTATTACATAACATTAAATCATTTAGAGGTGCTCGTCACTATGGCTGCGTTCTCCCCCTTACCCGTGACCGTGCTTTCCGGCTTTTTAGGTGCCGGCAAAACCACCGTGCTCAATCATATTCTGGCCAACCGTGAAGGCCGCCGAGTGGCTGTGATTGTGAACGACATGAGCGAGGTGAATATTGACGGTGCGCTGGTGCGTGGCGGCCCCGGTGAACCAACGCTGGACAGCGATGTGGCATTGAACCGCTCTGAGGAGCGCTTGGTAGAAATGAGCAATGGCTGCATCTGCTGCACCCTGCGTGAAGATCTGTTGGTCGAGGTCAGCCAGCTAGCCCGTGAAGGCAAGTTTGATTACCTGGTGATCGAGTCGACCGGTATTTCTGAACCGCTGCCTGTTGCCGAAACGTTCACCTTTGAAGATGAGAGCGGACAGAGCCTTTCCCACGTTGCCCGGCTAGACACCCTGGTCACGGTGGTCGATGGTGCGAACTTCTTGGCCCAGTACCAAGAGGCGCAAAGCCTTGCCGAAGCAGGAGAGAGCTTAGGTGAAGATGACGAGCGCAATGTCGCTGACCTGCTGGTGGATCAGATCGAATTTTGCGATGTGCTACTGATCAGCAAGACCGACCTGATCAGCGATAGCGAACTTGAGTCACTGAAAGCGATTCTGCGCTCGCTCAACCCGGACGCAGAGCTGGTACCGATTTCTCAAGGCGGCGTTCCGCTAGATAAAGTGCTGGATACCGGCAGATTCAACTTTGAACGTGCCCAACAGGCCCCCGGCTGGCTCAAAGAGATGCGCGGTGAACACGTACCGGAAACCGAGGAGTACGGCATTGGCAGCTTTGCCTATCATGCACGCCGCCCTTTCCACCCGCAGAAATTTCACGACCTGCTGAATGCGGAGTGGTTTGGCAAAGGCCTGCTGCGCTCTAAAGGTTTCTTCTGGCTGGCCACCCGCCCACGCTATGCGGGCCAGTGGAGCCAAGCAGGCGGCATTGCCCATCACGGCCCGGCGGGCGTGTTCTGGAAGGCCATTCCAGAAACCGACTGGCCGGAAGACCCGGAGTACCGCCAGTTCATTATGGAAAAGTGGCAGGAGCCGTTTGGCGATATGCGCCAAGAGCTGGTGTTTATCGGCCAAAACCTGGACCAAGCGAGAATGCGTGAAGCGTTGGACGACTGTTTACTCAGCGAGGCCGAACTATTAGAAGGGATGCAGACATGGCTGCAGTTGCCTGATCCGTTCCCGGCCTGGGAGTAAAAGCACCACTTCACACCGACACCACCTCAGCACTGGCCGGATGCGCCAACGCTTGCCAAGCATCATAGGTGGTAAAGAACACTTGGCCGGTGAGTTCGTGATAAAACGCCGTGTGCGTTAGGCGATCCATCACCGGCCCTTTCACCTCGGCCAAGTGGAGCATGGCACCAGCGTCTTTCAGCCGACCGTTGATCGCCTCCAGGCTCTCCAGGGCCGACGCATCGATGACATTCACTGCCTGACAGGTGAGCACAATGTGCTTGATCGACGGCGAGCGGGCGGCCAGCGTCATGACGGTATCTTCAAGATAGCGGGCGTTGGCAAAATAGAGGCTTTCATCAATGCGCAGCATGGCGACATGCTCGTCGGTTTCTACCTGATGGCGCTTCACATTACGGAAATGCTCGGTGCCCGGCACCCGCCCTACCACCGCACTGTGGGGCTGGCTGGTGCGGTAAAGGTGTAGCCCCAGCGAGAGCACCACCCCGCTGATAATGCCCACTTCCACGCTGTGCAGAAGGGTCAGCAGCAAAGTAGCGACCATCGCCACCCCGTCACTGCGGGAGTATTGCCAGGTTCGCTTTACCGCAGGCAAATCAATCAACGTCCCCACGGCCACGATAATCGTGGCGGCCAGCGTGGCGGTGGGTAAAAAGGCCAGTAAGTCAGTGAGTAGCAGCGTCGCCAACACAATCCCAAACGCGGTAAAAGCCCCCGCCAGCGGCGTTGCTGCCCCGGCTTCAAAATTAACCACCGAGCGCGAAAAACCGCCCGACACCGGCGAGCCACCGCTCACGCCAGCGCCAAGGTTGGCCATGCCGAGCGCAATTAGCTCTTGGTTGGGGTCGATACGCTGACGGCGCTTGGCAGCCAGGGTCTGCGCCACGGACACCGACTCTACAAACCCTACCAAACTAATCAGCAGCGCCGCCGGCAGCAGGCCGAGCCACAACGATTGATCCAGACTCGGCAGCGTAATGGCAGGCAGGCCACTGGGCACAAAGCCCACCACATCGACCCCGCGCTGCTCTAGTTGGAAGCCCCAGGCCAACAGCGTGGTCACTACCACGGCCGAAATAGGCGCGGCTTTGACGATTAACCCTGCCCAGCTGGCAGGTATTCCCAGCTTGGTCAGCCAACCATTCAGGCGCTTGCGACACACCCATAGATACGCCCAAACGCCAAGGCCAATCAGCAGCGTTATGACGTTCACCTGCTGCCACTGGCCCAATAGCGCACGCAGCAGTTCCACCACGTTATGGCCGGATGCTTCGACCCCCAAAATGTGCTTCAACTGGCTGATCGCGATCAAAATCCCCGAGGCGGTCACAAACCCGGAGATCACCGGATGGCTGAGAAAGTTGACTAAAAAGCCCAGCCGAAGCACGCCCATGGCGATAAGGATCAGCCCAGAGAGCGCGGCCAGCACCAGCGCCGCACCGATATACTCCGGGCTGCCCGGCGCGGCAAAACTGCTCAGCGCCGAGGCCGTCATCAGTGCTGCCACCGCCACCGGCCCTACCGCCAAACTCGCACTGGTGCCAAAGATGGCGTATAGCACCAGCGGCAGCATGCTGGCATAGAGCCCCATTTCCGGCGGCAACCCTGCCAGCATGGCGTAGGCCAGCGCTTGCGGCACCAGCATCAGCGTGACGATCACCGCGGCAAGTACATCTCGCGTTAGCAAGCCCCGATGATAGGTTTTCAGCCAGCCGATTAGCGGCACCCAGCGCTCTAGTTGCATGATTAGCTCAGCCACTCCTTGCCGCGCAGCATTAGTCGCCAGTACACCCACGGCAACGCTTGCGCTTTTAACTTCCAGGCCACACTGGTGGGCCGGGTGCCGTCATTCACCCACTTGGGAAAGGTGGGCTGCAGCTGGCCGTTATAGCCAAATTCAGCCAGCACGATTTTGCCTCGCTCGACAGTGAGCGGGCAGGAGCCATAACCGAAGTAATCTGCGCTAAGTGGCTTATCATTCAGCGACGCCACCACGTTATTCGCCACGACCGGTGCCTGCTTGCGCACGGCGGCGGCGGTTTTGGCATTGGCGGTTCCGCTGGCATCCCCCAGGCCAAAAATATGGGGGTAGCGAGCGTGCTGTAGCGTATTGGCGTCTAGATCAAGCCAGCCACCGGCATTGCCGAGTCCAGAAGCGGCGATAAATGCTGGGGCCTTTTGCGGCGGCACCACATGAAGCATGTCGAACGGCCGCTCGACGGTTTGGCTGCCGCTTTCGCCTGCCACGTCAAACAGCGCCACTTTGGCTACGCCATCCACGGCGGTTAAGCGGTGCTTATACGCTGTTTCGATACCGTAGCGCTCAATGTAGGACTGCAGGGCAGGCACGTACTCTTTGACACCAAACAGCACCTCGCCTGCGTTACAGAAGGCGGGCTTAATCTGGCCTAAGCGCCCTTGCTTGCGCCAATAGTCACAGGCTAGGTACATGGCCTTTTGAGGGGCGCCTGCGCACTTGATAGGCATCGGCGGCTGAGTAAACAGCGCGTTTCCTTGCTTGAGCGACTGTACTAACGACCAGGTATACGGCGCGAGATCATAGCGGTAGTTAGAGGTCACACCATTAGCGCCCAGTGCCTCTTCCAAGCCGCTGATGGCCGTCCAATCAATGACCAGCCCTGGGGCCACAATCAAGCGGCGATAACGTAGCGCTTCGCCATTGGCAAGCTCAACACATTCAGCGTCAGGGTCGATGCGCTCCGCTTTGGTCTGGTGCCAAGCGACATCGTCGGGCATGACCTCAGCCATCGGCTTGCGGGTGAACTCTGGCGTAAAGATACCGCCGCCAACCATGGTCCAGCCGGGCTGGTAAAAGTGGTGATCGGCGGGCTCAACGACCGCGATACGTAAATCAGGCTGCCGCTTTAAAAGGCTGGACGCGACGGAAATACCGCCTGCCCCACCGCCAATAATGACGACATCAAAAATGACTGAATCGTTAGCTGCCGCATGTTGCGCACTCATAAGGCCCCCGCTGTTGTTGTTTTGTGGCGCATCACAGCGCCACTAATCACAGCTTAAACCACAATTAAATTATATGAATAGAATATAAAAGAATATAAGGGCGCTGCTTATGTGCTTTCCAATGCATGCCGATGCTCTTCGAGATCCACCCCTGCCGCGTGAGCCGCCGCAAACAGTTCCGCCAAATCGCACTGCTCGTGCTGACGCTTGGCGTAGGCCCACAGGTGCGTGGCCCGCTTACCTGAGCGGCAAAACGCCAAAAGAGGGCGCGGCAGTTGTTGGAGCGCTTCAGCAAAGGCGCGGACGTCAGCTTCGCCGTACTCGCCTGGCTTCACGGGGATATGCACCCAGGCAAGCCCAAGCTGCTCGGCCTTTTCGCGGTAGCGCGCCTCGTCGGGAAAGTCCTCGCTCTCACCCTCGATGCGGTTACACACCACCGCGTGAAAACCACGGGCTTTTACCTCCTCCAACTCATCCACCGTCAGCGCTGAGGTGATCTCAACGCCTGACTCTAATGGCTTCGTTTGCATGACAACACCTCATATTGGTTTGGATAACATCAATCCCAGGCCGCACCTTCCAGGGCATCCAGGGGGATTTTTAGATAGCGCTTGCCGTTGGCTTCTGGTTCCGGCAAACGGCCACCGCGAGTATTCACCTGCAGCGCGTGCAAAATCAGCTTGGGCATGGGCAGCTCGCCATCCCGCTGGTGGCGGAGGGCGATGTACTCCTCCTCGCTTTTGCCAACCAAGTGCGGGTTGTTGGCTCGCTGCTCATCGACGCTGCTCTGCCACGTTGGCTCACGGCCGTCGGGCATATAGTCGTGGCCGGTGAACAGCCGCGTATCGCCCGGCAGCGTGAGAATCTGCTGAATGGAGTCCCATAGAGACTTGGCATCCCCACCCGGAAAATCGGCGCGCGCCGTCCCAAAATCAGGCTGAAACAGAGTGTCATGCACAAAGGCGGCATCACCGATGACGTAGGTAATGGAGGCCAGCGTATGACCTGGCGAGTGCAGCACGCGAGCGCTGAGTTCACCAATGGCAAACGTATCACCCTCGACAAACAGCGTGTCCCACTGGCGGCCATCGGTCGGCATCTCCGGCCAGTGATAAATCTCCTTCCACAGGGCCTGCACTTGCGTGACGTACTGGCCAATCGCCGTCGGTGCGCCGGTCTTCTCTTTTAGGTACTGGGCTGCTGAAAAGTGATCCGCGTGGGGGTGCGTATCCAGAATCCACGCCACCGTTAGCCCCTCTTCTTCTACATATGTCAGCAACGCATCAGCGCAGAAAGTCGCCGTTGCGCCGGATTTCTCGTCGAAATCCAGCACCGGGTCAATAATCGCGCACTGCTGGGTAGTAGGGTCGCTGACGATGTATTGAACGCTAAAGGTGCGCGGATCAAAAAAGCCCGCCACGTCGGGTGACCCCGCACCGGTGCTTTGAGATAGGGCGAAGGTCTTCATGCTTATCTCCTAGATACGTGAGTATGACTGCTTGACGCCTACGCGCCAATTATTGTTATAAAGATAGCTAATTATGGAATATAAGCAATCACAACTACAAAAATGCCGCCTCCCTGACAACAGGGGGCGGCAATTAATAAGTGCACTAGTGGCGCAATCGATACGGGCTAAAACGCCTTCTCCAACGCAAAGCGCGGCTGGGTGCTCCCCTCTTTCGTCACGCTCTCCGTAAACATTGCTAGCGGGCGCACCCAGAGGCCGTAGTCGCCGTAGAGCGCGCGGTAGACCACTAGCGGCTCTTCGCTTTCGCTGTGCTGGGCGGTGCCCACCACTTCGTAAAGGCTGCCTTTGTAGTGGCGGTAAATGCCGGGAACGGGAGTAGTCATTCGTTTTCCTCATGAATGGCTTGAGTGGCGGCGGGCTGATTCGCTTTCTTGGCGAGGCGCTCCAGCACTTTGGAGGCGGCCACGAAGCCAAAAGTGCCGGTGAGAAACGTCGCCGCGCCAAAGCCGGAAGCGCAGTCGAGCCTTGTAGCCTCGTGGCTGCCGGGCTTTTGCAGGCACACTTCGCCGTCGGCACTGGGGTAGACCAGCTGCTCGTCGGAGTAGACGCACTCCACCGAGAAACGCCGTTTAGGGTTGCGGGAGAAGCCGTAATCCCGGCGCAGCCGCGAGCGCACTTTGGAGAGCAGCGGGTCGTGCTCGGTGCGGGTCAAGTCCGCCACTTGAATACGCGTGGGGTCGGTCTGCCCGCCCGCCGCGCCGGTGACGGTAATCGGGATTTTGCGTCGCTTGCACCAAGCGATTAGCGCCGCTTTGGCAATCACGCTATCAATGGCATCCACCACATGGTCGGCATCCTCAGGAATGCGCTCGGCCAGGTTGGTGGGCGTGACGAAGGCGGTATCCGCGATGATCTCGATCTCAGGAGCAATCAGGCGGCAGCGCTCGGCCAGCACGTCTACTTTAGGCTGGCCAATCGTGCCATCCAGCGCGTGGAGCTGGCGGTTAACGTTGGAGACACACACGTCGTCCAGATCGATCAGCGTGAGTTTGCCGATGCCCGAGCGGGCGAGCGCCTCGACCGTCCAACTGCCCACGCCGCCAACCCCGACCACCACCACATGGGCACGGCGAAATGCCTGCGCCGCACGCTGGCCATAAAGGCGCCGAATACCGCCAAAGCGGAAGTCATAATCGCTAGAGGAAGTCGTGGATTCATTCAATGACATGGGCTGGCTCACAGTGCTTGCAGGGCAGAAGGCGTGGCAATGGGCGGCGTTCGCACGCTATCTAGCGGTAAATGCCCCTGCCAGCCAAACTGCTCGAACAGATTTTTCATCATCTCATCCACGGCGCAGCTGAGCTGAATGCGTTTATCCAGCAGCGGGTGATCAAACGCTAAATAGGTCGCGGCGAGCAGCAGCCGCGGGGCGGCCAGCTGCTCGGCAAAAAAGCGGTTGTGGACACTTTTGCCGTGCTTGGCGTCGCCAATGATCGGGTAGCCACGGCGGGATAAGTGGCGGCGAATTTGGTGCCGTCGCCCGGTCAGCGGCCGTGCTTCCACCAGCGAGTAGCGCGCAACGGGGTAGCGGTCTACCTGTACTGGCAGCTCTACGCTATCCAAGCGGCGAATATCGGTCATCGCGGGCATGGCGGGCATTTCCGCCTTGGGGCGCGTGCCGTCCTCCTCCCGTAACGGGTAATCCAACCGCTCCTGCTCCGGTGCCTTGCCCCGCACCACCGCTAGGTAGCGCTTCTCTACCTGGCGTTCGCTAAACCTTTCGCTAAGCAGGGCGGCCGCCTCGGAGGAGAGGCCAAACACCATCACGCCGGAGGTAGGCCGATCCAGCCGGTGCACCGGGTAGACCCGCTTGCCGAGCTGGTCGCGCAGGCGCTGAAGCAGGAACTCGGTTTCCCCACGCGCCAGCGCTGAGCGGTGCACTAACAGGCCTGACGGCTTATGCACCGCTACAAGATGCTCATCCTGATAAAGGATGTTAAGTGGCTGCATGGAACTCCTTGATACATAGGCAGAGCATTTGGACATGAAACAGAAACATGAAACAGGGACATAAAACAGAGATGTGGAATCGCGGGCTATTGTCGCGACTTGGCGCGCTAATGTCATCCACTGGGTAAATGAGAATGACATTCACAAACCTACCCAAGACAATCGTTATGTTATAAGATAACTTTTTAAATCCATCAGGAGTTCCTTATGAAGCGCGCCTTCGCTGCGGGGGTTACCCTACTGCTTGCCTTGCCGACCGCCTCTACGCTTTGGGCGGCTGACCAACGGCTGGATATCGTCGCCCCTTGGGAAATCAAGAGCGCCGGCCCGGCCACCTCCGGCTACGTATTTGGCCGTATGCGCGTAGCGGAAACCTTGGTGGATACCGATGCCGAAGGCCAGCTTGCCCCGGGGCTTGCCACTGAGTGGCAGGTTTCTGATGACGGTTTGGTGTGGCGCTTTACCCTTCGCGAAGGCGCGACGTTCCATGACGGCAGCGCGGTTACGGCTAGCGCCGTGCTGACAAGCCTGGAAGCCGCGCTGGCCAAGCCCGGCATTCTCGACAGCGCCCCCATTCGCCACATGAGCGCGGATGGACGTGACGTGGTGATCGCGCTTGATAGCCCCTTCTCGCCGCTGCCTGCGCTGCTGGCCCACTCGACGGCGCTGATTTTAGCGGAAGCCGCGTTCGATGCGCAGGGCGATGTCGTCGCGATGATCGGCAGCGGCCCTTACCAAGTCGAGGAGCTAAGCCCGCCCCAACGCCTGACCGTGACGCGGTTCGATGACTACTGGGGCGGCGCGCCCGCCATTGCCAGCGCCAGCTATCTCGCCGTGAGCCGTGGTGAAACCCGCGCATTAATGGCGGAGAGCGGCGATGCAGATATCGTGTTTACCCTCGACCCCGCCAGCCAAGCGCGGCTCTCCCGCAATGCCCGCCTAACGCTGCATAGCGAACCGCTGCCGCGCACGATCATGCTGAAGCTCAACGCTGGACACGCGTTACTGGACAATGCCCGCGCCCGCCAAGCGCTGAGCATGGCGATTGACCGGCAAGGCATTGCCGCCGGCCTGCTTCGCACGCCAGAGGCTGCCGCGGCTGAACTCTTTCCAGCAAGCCTAGGGCCGTGGCACCTGAGCCTGGAGACCACTGCTGCCCAAGATGTAGAGGGCGCCAAAGCGCTGCTAGCGGAACTCGGTTGGCAGACGGGCAGCAACGGTATGCTGGAGCGCAATGGCGAGCCTTTCGCGCTGACCCTGCGCACCTACGCCGACCGTCCCGAGCTTCCGCTAGTGGCCACCGCCCTGCAAAGCCAGTGGCAGGAGATTGGCGTGGCGTTGGAAGTCGCTGTGACCAACGCCAGCGAGATTCCCTCTGGCCACCACGACGACAGCCTGGAAGTGGGTCTATCGGGCCGCAACTATGGCTTAGTGCCGAACCCGCTGGGCTCGTTGCTAGACGATATTGGCAGCGACCCAGACGCCATGGGCGGCGACTGGGGCACCATGAACTGGCGCGATGAAGATGTTGCTCAGTGGCTCGATACCCTTCGCCAAGCCACCGATGAGCAGACGCTTACGGATCTCGCGCCGCTCGTGGCCGAACGCCTGCATCAAGAAATGCCGCTCATTCCCATCGCTTGGTATCAGCAAACGGCGGCGGTAAACCAGCAGTTGGAGGGCTTCTCTATCGACCCGCTAGAGCGCAGCTACCGCATTGACCAACTGGAGTGGGCAGAGTGATCTCACGCGCAAACCAAGGGCTTAGCCACCTGCTGCTGTCGCGGCTTTTTCAGGCGGGGTTAGTGGCGTGGCTGGTTGGCACGCTGACCTTCGTTCTCACCCGCACCCTACCGGGGGATATGGCCTACCGCATTGCGGCCGGCCGCTATGGTCACGATATGGTCGACGGTGCAGCGGCGCAAGCCGTGCGTGCAGAGCTGGCGCTCGACCAGCCGGGGCTGAGCGCATATGCAGGCTGGCTGTGGGACTTGCTGCAGCTGGATTTAGGCCACTCGTTGGTGAGCGGTCGCCCGGTGATCCAGGAGCTTTCCCACCAGCTAGGCCACTCGCTCAGCCTAGCCGTGATCGCGGTGCTGCTCTCGCTGCTGATTGGCCCACCGCTGGGCCTGGCCGCAGGGCGCAAACCCGGTGGCGTGCTGGATCGCGTGAGTGAAGTAGCCGCTAGCGTGCTGCGCGCCCTGCCCGCTTTTGCCGTGGGACTGTTACTGATCATGCTGTTTGCGGTCACGCTGGGCTGGCTACCTGCCGCAGGCCATGGCGGCACCGCGCACACCGTGCTGCCTGCGCTGACGCTGGCGCTAGGTTTAGCCGCCGTCTCCAGCCGCGTGGCGCGTAACGCCATGGCAGAAGTGTCCCACTCCGCCTACTACGCCTTTTCTCACACCAAAGGCCTCAGCGCACGGCAAAGCTTTTGGCGCCATGGCCTGCGCAACGCCTCGGTGCCCGTGGTGGCGTACCTGGGCGTGCAGTTCGTTTACCTGATTGAAGGCGTGGTGGTAGTGGAAACCCTGTTTGCCTGGCCGGGCATCGGCCACGCCCTGGTTCACGCCATCGTGGCCCGGGATGTGCCGATGATTCAGGGCACCGCGCTGGTGATGGGGCTGCTGTTCGTGCTGCTCAATACAGCGGTGGATATGACCTGCTACCTACTCGACCCACGGAGACGCCGCGCATGATGCCTGCTTCCTCATCACGTTCCCCGGCGTCGCGTGCGCCGTCACGCCCTTCGCGCCGTTACTGGCCATCCCTCACGGTTCGTCAGGGGTGGGGCGCGGGCTTACTCCTGCTGCTACTGGCCTTTGCCTGGCTCGTGCCCTGGTTGAGTGATGCCGACCCTGCCCGTCAGCAGCTCACGCGCATATTGCAGACACCTTCGCTGGCCGAGCCTTTCGGCACCGACCACCTGGGCCGCAGCATGCTGGCACGCTTGGCGTCAGCCATTCAGCTTTCGCTGGGCATGGCGCTACTGAGCGTCGCCACCGCTGCCATTCCTGGCGTTTTGCTGGGTGTCATGGCCGGCTGGCGAGGCGGCTGGTGTGACCGCGTGCTGGGTAGCATCGCGGATGCCTGTCTCGCCCTGCCTGGCCTGCTGTTAGTGCTTCTGCTGGTGGCCATTGCACCCGGCAATTTCTGGGCGCTATACGTGGGCATTTCGCTGGTGCTGTGGATCGAGTATTTCCGCGTGGTGCGTGCCCGCACCCAGGCGCTGGTGAGTTCGCCACAAATCGAAGCGAGCCGCCTGCTCGGCTTTGGCCCGGTGATGCTGTTTCGCCGCCATCTGTGGCCGGAGCTGGCCCCCCAGGTGTTTACCCTGGCAGCCTTTGGCGCCGCCAGCGCCATTCTTGCGATGGCGGCGCTTGGGTTTGTGAGTGTTGGGCTGCGCCCACCCTCCGCCGAGCTTGGCCTGATGATGATCGAACTGCTGCCCTACTACCACGAAGCCCCCTGGGCGATGGCACAGCCGATTGTCGTTCTGTTCGTGGTGGTGCTGAGCTTAAACCTACTGGCTGGGAAGGACCCGCGATGACATCGATGACCTTAACCACCACGCTGCTGCAGGCGAGTGATTTAGCGATCAGTGGGGACGGCGTCACCATTGCCCCGATCAGCTTTACCTTGGAAGCCGGTCAGCGCCTAACGCTATTGGGCGAAACCGGCTCCGGCAAGAGCCTAATTGCTCAAGCCATTATGGGCACCCTGCCTGCTGGGCTTAGCGCCCAAGGTGCGCTGGAAATCGCCGGAAAGCGCTTTGCGGCAGCAGAACCCGCTACCCGCCACGCCCTATGGGGGCGAACCCTGGCGCTACTGCCTCAAGAGCCCTGGCATGCGCTCGACCCCACCATGCGCGCGCATGCGCAAGTCGCGGAAACACACCGTTTTGTGGCGGGAAAAACGTCGCAAGCCGCCCGCCAAGCCGCCAGTGACGAGCTACACCGCTTGGGCTTAGCCCAGGCGCTGAACAAGCTGCCGGGTGAGCTTTCCGGCGGCATGGCCCAGCGGGTGGCGTTTGCCGCCGCCAGTGCGGCGGGCGCGCCCATCGTGATTGCCGATGAGCCTACCAAGGGCCTGGATGCCCCGCGTCGGGATGAAGTGGTCGAACTGCTTGCCCACACGCCCAACCGAGGCGGCGCACTGCTGACGATTACCCACGATATCGAGGTCGCCAGGCGGTTAGGGGGCGAAGTCATCATCCTGCGTCAGGGCCAGGCCGTTGAACGTGGCCCGGCGGACGTGCTGCTCAACCATCCAAAAACGGCGTATGCCCAGCGCTTATTAGGGGCGGAGCCCAGCCGCTGGCCAGACCCGCCCTCTTTCACGGGCAGCGCCCAGGCACCCGTCATCAGTGCGGATGCGCTGCGCATAGAGCGTGGTGGGCGCGAGCTGTTTCGCGATCTTTCCGTCAGCGTGCGCCCCGGCGAAATCGTCGGTGTTGTCGGCCCCTCCGGCTGTGGCAAAAGCACGCTGGGCGATATTCTACTCGGCGTGACACGCCCCAATGCTGGCCGCGTTGATATCTCCCACGAGATGCCGAGGCTTGGCCGCCAAAAGCTCTACCAAGACCCACCCGCCGCTTTTTCACCCCACTGGAGCCTGACCCAACTGCTGGAGGATTTGCAGCGCCGCCACCGCTTCGAGCAGCGCGCGATTGCCCCCTTGATGCAGCGTTTGGGTCTCAACGAGCATCTGTTGAGCCGCCGACCGGGTGAGATCTCCGGTGGAGAGCTGCAGCGTTTTGCCATTCTGCGCGTACTGCTGCTCAAACCGCGCTTTCTATTTGCCGATGAACCCACCTCACGGCTCGACCCCGTCACTCAGCAGCAGACACTCAGCCTGCTGGTGGAACTGGCCCGCGAGCAGGCCTGTGCGGTGATGCTCGTCAGCCACGACCCAGTATTGATTGAGAAAGTGTGCGACCAGACGCTCACGTTGGCGGGTTAAGCGGTGGGCAGCTACCCTGTAATAGCGCCCCTTTTTAGGGCTTCCATGGATAAGGAAAGGAGCAACCAAGATGCGCTATTCACTACCCCTTACCGGTATTGCCGCAAGCATGCTGTTGGCCACGGCGGTTCACGCTAACGAGTCGCTGGATGTCGAGATGCATAAGGTCAGCGCCGACGGTGTGGAGGAGTCCATCGGCACGGTGGCCGTTGAGCATACCGAGCATGGTGTTCTACTGACCCCTTCACTGACGGATTTAGAGCCGGGGGTTTATGGCTTTCATGTCCATCAAAATAGCAGCTGCGAACCCGCCGAAAACGACAGCGGCGAAATGACTGCCGCGCTGTCGGCCGGGGGCCACTACGACCCAGAAGAGGCTGGCACTCACCAAGGCCCCTACGGTGAAGGCCACTTGGGTGACCTGCCCGTGCTCACCGTCAATGAGGACGGCGAAGCCAACCTGCCGGTGCTGGCCCCGCGCCTCAGCATGGAAGACATGCCGGGCCGCAGCCTAATGATTCACGCTGGGGGCGATACTTACGCGGATGAGCCACACCTGGGTGGCGGCGGTGCTCGTATGGCCTGCGGCGTTGTCTCTTCTTAATGCTCTATTGATGCCGTTTTTGACACCATTACAAACCGGGCAGCCTCAGGGCTGCCCATTTTTTTGCTGACGGATCAGCGACTAACGTCGCGGGCCACTAAAGTCGTAAAGCACTTATCGGTACGTCTCTGTACATTCACCCCGGCTAAATAAGCGCGGCTTGCTGTATGGCTGTCCGCTTGACACCCTCCCTGACCAGTTGAGTGCTTTACATGATTACGTTCATTCTCTCGATAGTGCTATTAGTCGTGGGTTACTTTACCTACGGCAAGTTTGTCGAGCGCGTATTTGTCGCGGACCGCAAGCGTCAAACACCGGCGTTCAGTATGCGCGACGACATCGACTACGTGCCGATGAATACCACGCGCAACTCGCTTATTCAGCTGCTTAACATTGCCGGCGTGGGACCGATTTTTGGCCCTATCCTGGGTGCGTTATATGGCCCGGTGGCGTTTGTATGGATCGTGATTGGCTGTATTTTTGCAGGCGCGGTGCACGACTACTTAACCGGCATGATCTCCATCCGTAACCACGGCGCCCACCTACCCCAGTTAGCGGGTAAATGCCTGGGCAAAACAATGAAGCACGTGGTGAATGGCTTTGCGATTTTGCTGCTGCTGTTAGTCGGTACCGTGTTTGTCACTTCACCGGCAGCACTGCTGGCCAACATGACATCGCTGTCGCTCACGCTGATCATCCTGGCGATTTTTGCCTATTACCTGATCGCCACGCTGCTGCCGATCGATAAAGTCATTGGGCGTATTTACCCCTACTTTGGTGCGCTGCTGCTGTTTAGCGCCGCTGGCATTGGTATCGGTTTAATCGTCACAGGCGCGCCTATTCCCGAGCTGTCGTTCCAGAACATGCACCCGGATAACGCCCCGATCTTCCCGCTGCTGTTCTTAACCATCTCCTGCGGCGCGCTTTCTGGCTTCCATGCTACCCAAACGCCGATTATTTCGCGTACCACGGAAAACGAAACCAACGGACGCAAAATTTTCTACGGCATGATGATTGCCGAAGGCGTGATTGCCATGATTTGGGCAGCCGCCGCTATGAGCCTGTTCCACGGTGATCAGTCGCTTTCCGATGTGCTGGCAGCGGGTGGCCCGGCCGCCGTGGTGAGCGAAGTGTCCACCACCATGCTGGGCGCTGTGGGCGGCACGTTGGCCATACTGGGGGTAATCGTACTGCCCATCACCTCAGGTGATACCGCTTTCCGCAGCGCACGGATGATTATTGCCGACTACCTAAAAATAGAGCAGAAGCCCATCGTTAAGCGCATTTTGATTGCACTGCCGCTGTTTGTGGCGTCCTACGCGCTCACGCACATGGATTTCACGCTGCTATGGCGCTACTTCTCCTGGGCCAACCAAACCACCGCCGTGATTGCGCTCTGGACCGGCACGATGTATCTAGTGCTATCGCGTAAGCCTTACCTGATCACCTCGATTCCTGCGGTGTTTATGACCATGGCGACCTTCACCTACCTCGCCTACGCGCCGATTGGCTTTAACCTGCCGCTGCAAACCAGCTACATCGTCGCAGCACTCGGCACCCTGATCTGTATTGCGCTATTTATGAAGCGCGTACGCCGCCTCAGCCGCGCCACCTTTAGCGTAGACGAGCCGGTGCCTGGTGCGCTGGATCAAGACGCCGCGCTGGCCACTAACAGCCGGTAAATATCAGGCCACCATCTTGCCTTGAAACGCAAAACGGGCAGCCTCTAGAGGCTGCCCGTTTTTGGTTTGCTGACGTTGGGTGCGAACTGTGTCGACCGTTGCCTAGCAGACGCTGGCTTACCCTTCGTCAGTAGCCAACGCCATATGCGTTTGCAGGTAGTTCTGGATACCCACTTGCTCGATCAGTTTGAGCTGCGTTTCGATATGATCAATGTGGCCTTCTTCATCCGCCAGCAGGTCACGCAGCAGATCGCGCGTCACGTAATCCCTGACGCTCTCACAGTAGGTGATGGCTTCGATGTAGTCGTTGCGGCCGTCGTGCTCAATCTTAAGATCGCACTCCAGCATCTCTTTAACGTTTTCGCCGATGTGCAGCTTGCCGAGATCTTGCAGGTTCGGAATACCTTCCAGGAACAGAATACGCTCGATCAGCTTATCAGCGTGCTGCATTTCCTCGATGGACTCGTCGTACTCCCACTTAGCGAGGGTTTTCAGACCCCAATCTTTGTACATTTTGGAGTGTAGAAAATACTGGTTAATCGCTACCAGCTCGTTACCCAGCGCAATATTCAGATGCTGAAGTACCTTCGGATCGCCTTTCATGCCGTCACCTTTTTTGCGTACAGTTTCTGCGTACAGTAGTTGCGTGCCGTCTTAACCATACCCTGCACAGAACGTTTTTTCAGCAGTGTTCTGCAAAGTGCTGTTATGGAAAGCACCATCACGTTAATCAAGGAGTATAGGTCATAAAAAGACTAACTCCCAACGATGTTGAGAGTATCAGCCAGAGGGATTAAAACTCAAGTAAATCAATTATTTGCTAACGATAAGCCTAACAAGAGTGATTCGCGTCATACGGCGTAAGCGAGACTCATATCAGACTCTACACGAGCGGCCTGAACGGCCTCGCGGGTGAGCGATTTGGCAAAGCAGGCGCACTTACCACACTGGGTAGCGCAGCCGGTGGCTTCGCGAACTTCTCGCCAGCTGCGCGCTCCGTCGCTAACCTGCTGGCGAATCTGATGATCGGTTACTCCCTTGCACACACATACGTACATGGCGACACCTCATAAAATTCATGAGGTGAATGTAAATGATTCGCATACATCTTTTCAAGTAGAAAACGTTGTTCTTTAGTATCGATTCGCCTTAAGGCAAGTAAGGCAGGCAATAACCCGTTGGTTAGTGGGCTATTTCCGTAAAAATCGCTCAAACATTATTTTTTCGGAAGCACGACGGTCTCTGTCTTAGAAGCGATGTCGGGCCAGCTTCTACGCTGCCCATCAAATAGCACCCACCAGTAGCCGATGCCGAATGCCGCGAGAGAGAGCCACGCGGTCACGCAGCGAATCAGGCTCTGCTGTAGCGTAATCGCATGGCCATCCAGCGTTTGTACCCGCAGCCGCCACGCCTGCATACCCAGCGTCATACCCCCACGACGCCAGGAATACACGAAAAACAGCGTGACAAAAAACAGCAGCATGAGCCGCAGGCTCCAGATATCGAAGGCTGTAGTGCCAATCTCTTCCGCTGTTTGGCCAAACACAAAGCGGAACAACGCCAGGTGCACCACCGTCACGGCAATCCAGATCGCCGTGACCAAGAAACCGTCATACAGCATGGCCCCTAAACGGCGAGCCAGCCCTGCTGGCCAAACATCGTCTAACTGGGTAAAGCGTCGCGTGTTCGTCACTACGTCTTTCCTCTTTATTAACCGCTGCGCCGTTACTAGCCATTGCGACGCAGGAAGTAGATCCCTACTGCCGCACAGGCAAGGGTTGGCACTAAGACAGCCCAAACGGGTGAAAAACCAAAAATGGTAGACGCGGGCGCTAGCAAATCCTGAACGTACTTAAAGACCAAGCCGGTCACCACGCCATAAAACACCCGCGTGCCCGCCGCCACCGAGCGCAGCGGGCCAAACACAAACGAGGCGGCAATTAGCACCAGCGACCCCATGGTGAGCGGCATCAGTACTTTCTGCCAGAAGTAGAGCAGCGGCTGGTCTGCCTGCAGGTTCTGACTTTGCAGAAAGTTGGCATAGGCCCACAGCTCGCTAGGCGCTTGGCTTTCAATATCCCGCAGTAGCCGCTCTAGTTGAGTGGGTGTCAGCGCTGTCTCCCAAGCCGCACTGGGCTGGTAATCTGATTCGGTACGATCATCAAAAATGCGCGTAGTGGTCACGCCCTCCAGCAGCCAAGCGCCTTCCTCCCAGTGGGCACGATTGGCATGGGTCGCTTCGATTAAACGGCGCTCATCAAAGCGGTAGCGGGTTAAATCCAGCACGACGTTATCCGCCCGAATGGCACCGAAGCGATAGACGCTGTTGCCTTCAAACTGCCAGCCGCTGCGCGTGGTGAGCATGGCCCCCTCGCCTTGGCGCTGCTCTAAGCGCCAGGCTTCGGCGTACTGCTCGGTCCGTGGGCTAACGAACTCTGCCACCAGCAGCACGACCACAACAACCAGCAGCACGGGCTTCATCACGCCCCACACAATCCGCGCCAGCGAACGCCCGGCAGCACGCATCACCGTAAGTTCATTGCTAGACGCCATGCTGCCAAGGCCAATCAGCGCGCCAATCAGCACCGCCACCGGCGCATATTGATAAAAGCGCCAGGGCAACCTCATACCTAGATAGAGCAGCACGTCTAGTGCGCTATAGTCGCCCTGGGTGTCACCTAAATCACCGATGTAAGCAATGGTGATATCCAGCCCCAGCAGCACAAACTGCACTACCACAATCGCTGCCAGCACGTTGCGGGCGATATAGCGATCCATTTGATCCATAGCGATGAGCATTAGCGCATTCCTTTACGTTGTGAGTGCCATAGCAGCAGCAACCCAAGCCCTAAGAACAAGCCATGCACGGGCCACACGCCCAACGCCACCGCCAGCGAGCCACTGCCAATCGCATCCACCGCGGCTAGCAGCAGGCTTAAATAAGCGACGTAAAGAAATACCGCCGGAAGCAGTTTGGCAAAACGTCCTTGGCGCGGGTTCACCCGAGAGAGCGGCTGGGCCAGCAGCGCCAGAACAAACACCATTAAGGGTAGCCCTGCCCGCCACTGAAACTGCGCTTGAGCGCGTGGGTCGGGGTTTTGCCAAAGATCTTCGGTGGTCGCGTACTCCAGTGAATTCAGCTCCTGACGATCCCGGCTAAGCCCCAAACGCAGCGTATAGCGCTCAAACGTTAAGCGCTCAGCATCTTGCCGCCCGGGCGTCACGCCATAGCGTTCACCATCTTCCAGCACTAAAAAGCGGCTGCCGGTATCCACCCGCGTCTCTTGGTACCCAGACCCCGCCCGCGTGATATAGCTATGGGTCTTTTCCGCCCCAGCCATGGGCTGCTCATGCACAAGCACTTCCTGCATTTCAGTGCCGTCGCTGCTGAAATCGGTAATGTACGCTGTGCGACCACCGCCGAAATCCTGGAAACGCCCTGGCGCCAGCACCGATACATCAAGACGGCTGCGCTGCTCTTCTAAGGCGGCTTCTGTTTTCAACGCCCCGGCAGGGGTCAACCACAGGCTACACAGGCCCACCAGCACCGCCACCACGGAGGCTGGCAGCAGCGTCACGCGAAAGAGCCGTGTTGGGCTCATGCCGCAGGCCACCATCACGGTGATTTCACTGTTCATATAGAGCTGCCCATAGGCCAGCAGAATGCCGAGGAAAAACGACAGCGGCAGAATCAGCTCCATAAAACCGGGCAGATGAAAGACCATCAGGCTGCCTAGAATCGTGACCGGAAAGTCACCCTCGGCGGCATCTGAAAAGTAGCGGATAAAACGGCTGCCCATGATCACTAGCAGCAAAATGCCCGCCACAGCAGACATCGTCAGTAACACTTCGCGAGTTAAGTACCGAAATAAAATCAATGCACTCTCCGACTAGTGGTGCAGGTTGCCATGCAATGCGCCCATGGCTTGGGTACACTAATCAAACTGGTAGCAAACACTAAATAACGGGGCATTATCCCGAATCACTCGTTGCTTGTCTTGTTGGAGACGTCATGGAATTTTCCGTTCAGACCGCGAACCCAGCCAAAGCCGAAACGGCTTGCCTCGTTCTCCCTGTCTATAAAGGTAGCGACTTACTGCCCTCTGTCGCCAAATTAGACGACGCCAGCGAGCGGTTAATCGGCCAACTGCTGGAGCGCGGCGACTTCGATGCCGCGCTGGGCAACACGCAACTGGTGCCTTTCGCACCGGGCCTGGGGGCTGATCGCATCTTATTGGTAGGCTTGGGCGAACGCGGCAAATGCCAGGAAGCGGCCTTTATTAAAGCCCTAGACGCAGCAATGGTTGCACTCACCAAACTGCCCATCGATGAAGCCAGCGCCACCTTTACCGATGTGCCGCTTGAAGGCCGCGACGCCGTCTGGAAAGCACGTAAAACGCTGGAAGCCGCAGAGCGTGCGATTTACCGATTTGATCAATTTAAGTCATCGCCTGCCAAAGCGCCCAGCTTGGCCAAGCTCACCCTGATCGTCAGCGATGCCAGCGACGCTCCCCTCGCCAAGCAAGGCGCCGCCCTAGGCACCGCCATCGGCCAGGGCGTTAATTTCACACGCACGCTCGGCAACCTACCGGGCAATGTGTGCACGCCTCGCTACTTAGCCGAGCAGGCAGAAGCATTGGGGCGCGATTCCCAAGGCGTGCTCGACGTTGAGATTCTAGACGAAGAGGCGCTAGAGGCCCTGGGCGCTCATTCACTGCTGTCAGTAGGCCGTGGCAGCGTCGAGCCAACACGGCTCATCGTGATGAAGTATCAGGGCGCAGAGAACCCAGAAGAAGCGCCCCACGTACTGGTAGGTAAAGGCATCACCTTCGATACCGGCGGCATTTCGCTGAAGCCCGGCGAAGGCATGGATGAGATGAAGTTTGATATGGGCGGCGCGGCCAGCGTCTTCGGCACCGTCAAAGCCGTGCTGGCCATCAAACCCAAGCTCAACGCCGTGTTTATCGTTGCCGCTGCCGAGAACATGCCTGATGGCGCCGCCACCAAGCCGGGCGACATTATCAAAACGCTCAAAGGCCTGACGGTGGAAGTGCTCAACACCGATGCCGAAGGCCGCTTGGTGCTGTGCGACGCGCTCACCTACGCAGAGCGCTTTACCCCGGCCAGCGTGGTCGATATTGCCACCTTAACGGGTGCGGCCATTATTGCCCTTGGCCACCACGCCACCGGCCTGCTCTCCAACGACGATGACCTAGCGCTTGATCTGCTGGATGCTGGTGAAACTGCCTGGGACCGCGCGTGGCACCTGCCGCTATGGGATGAGTATCAGGAGCAGCTGGACTCCAACTTTGCCGATTTGGCCAACATTGGCGGTCGCCCGGCGGGCACCATTACCGCCGCGTGCTTCCTGTCGCGCTTTGCCGACCACTTCCCCTGGGCGCACCTGGATATTGCCGGCACCGCTTGGCATTCGGGCAAACAAAAAGGCGCCACCGGCCGCCCGGTGGGTCTACTGACCCAATACCTGATCGACCGTGAAGCCGACGCCCAAGTCGAAAATGGCGACGCCTAACCACACAAACAGGCCACCAATGGTTGCCTTTCGTTAACGCAACCGTTAAACCTGAAAGTATGAGCGTGTGCCGCTGCCAAGCAGGCACATGCTACCCAAACGATACGCTTATATATGCCCTTCGGGGCTTGGCTCTAGCGGAGAGAACACGCCGTGCCCACAGCTTCAGATGCTCAACTTGAATCGCGTTTTGAAATTTTGCCGTCCAACCAGCCGGCGGCCGATGACATTCGTGACAACATCCTGCAAAACCCAGGATTTGGTAAATACTTCACCGACCACATGGCCCACGTGCGCTGGACCGTCGATGCCGATTGGCACGGCCACCAAGTACGCCCCTACGGCCCGCTCACCCTGGACCCCGCCGCTTCCGTGCTGCACTACGGCCAGGAAATTTTCGAGGGCATCAAGGCGTACCGCCATGCGGATGGCTCTATCTGGACCTTCCGCCCAGAGAAAAACGCCGAGCGTTTTCGCCGCAGTGCTCGTCGCTTAGCGCTGCCCGAGCTTTCCGATGACGACTTCATCGGCTCGCTGAAAGCGCTGCTGGCCCAAGACCACGCCTGGGTACCTACCCCAGCCAGCGACGCCGACGAGTGCAGCCTCTACCTACGCCCGTTCATGATTGCCTCCGAGGCTTTCCTTGGCGTGCGCCCGGCTCACGAAGTGGACTACTACGTGATTGCATCCCCGGCGGCGGCCTACTTCAAAGGCGGTATCGAGCCGGTCTCTATCTGGCTCTCCTCACACTACAAGCGCGCGGCCCCTGGCGGTACCGGCTTTGCCAAGTGCGGCGGCAACTACGCCGCCTCGCTGGCCGCCCAAAAAGAAGCCGCCGCCAACGGTTGCAGCCAGGTCGCCTTCCTGGACGCTGCTGAAAACAAGTGGATCGAAGAGCTGGGCGGCATGAACCTGTTCTTCGTTTATAAAGATGGCCGCATCGTCACACCGCGCCTGACCGACACCATCTTGGAAGGCGTGACCCGCAACTCTGTCCTCACCCTGGCCAAAGACGCGGGCCTCACCCCCGAAGAGCGCGCAATCAGCATCGACGAGTGGCGCGAAGGTGCTGCCTCCGGCGAGATTACCGAGGTCTTCGCCTGCGGTACGGCTGCCGTGATTACGCCGGTTGGCGAACTGGTCACGGAAAACGAGCGTATTCGTCTTCAGGGTGATGGCAATAACGAAGTGGCAAAGCGCATTCGCAAAACCCTGCTCGACCTTCAGTATGGCCGCAGCGAAGACAAATATGGCTGGCTGACCCGCTTGGTATAACCCTCTAGCGTTACTCAACACCTGGCCGCCACTCACCGTGGCGGCCAGGCTGCCAAGCGCGTTGACCCCGCTGGAGCCACCGATGGCACGCATCGATTTTTATATTCTGCCCGATACCACCCTTGAAGCGCGTTTACAGTTCGCCTGCAAGCTCGCCGAGACGATCCACCGTAAAGGGTATCGACTGCACCTGCACTGCGAAGACAAAGCGCTGGCCGAACAGGCCGACGAAGCGCTGTGGCAGTTCCGCGATGATGCTTACCTGCCCCATGCACTGGAAGATAGCGAGCTGGCCGACAGTGTGCCCATCACACTAGGCTGGCAGCAGCTACCGGTGCCCACTGAAGAGACGGCGCTGCTGAACCTGCACCCCGATATTCCCGATGGTATTGAGCACTTCGCCCGGATTGCCGAGATCATCAACCAACACCAACACGTGCTGGTCGCTAAGCGCGCCTGCTGGCAACGCTACAAGGCGCTTGGGCATGAAGTCGTGCCGCATAAGTTGGGGTAAATAAGCGAAAAGATCATCCGCTATAAATGCGTAACCCCGCACTTAGCGGGGTTATCAAAAGAGTAGGTGAATCACTGCAGTGTGTCTTCGCCTTAGCCTCCCTGCTGCTCCATCTGTTGCTGCATTTGCTCCTGCATCTGTTGCATTTGCTCCTGCTGCTGAGCCATAGCTTCATCCAGTTGGTCTTGCTGTTCCTGAGTGAATACGCCTTCAATCTGAGACTGTATGATGATGCTATCAGCGGTCATCTCAGCCGTCAGGTCACCAAGCTTCTCTGCGTCCGCGCGAATAGCGGCTTCATCGTAATCAGATTGAACGTGCTCACTGAGCTGCTGCTGCAGCTGCTGGGCTTCCTGCTCATTGGCACCGATGTCATTTTGCATTTGAGTTAAAAGGCTGGTGAGCTCTTGCTTCTGACTCTCATCCAGATCCACCATTTCGTCGAGTTGGTTAACTTGGTCATCAATACTGGGGGCACCGCCACCCATTTGCTGAGCCATCGCGGGCACACTGAACGTTAGCGCGGCCACGGCGGGGACGAAAAGTTTTGTTAACTGCATTAAAGACTCCAATGTCTTACAAATGTGTATTTCCTACCCGACGCAATCCTGACGGGTCACCTGCTCCGACAATGCTGTTTTCGAAAAATTCGTCGTAACGGCAAATTGTTGATTACCATGAACACAACCTAGCTGCGCCCTTAGTACTCATGGAGACGTCAACGTGTTCACGCGCTACCCGCTTGTTACGATCGTCATCGCCCAGCTGTTTGGCACCTCGCTATGGTTTAGCGTTAACGGCGTCGGCTTAGCGCTGCAGGAAGCCGTAGGCCTTAGCGAGAGCGACCTCGGGCTGCTCACCATCGCCGTGCAGGCGGGGTTTATTACCGGCACCCTGCTGATTGCGACCACTGGCTTGGCCGACCGCGTGCGCGCCAGCCACCTGTTTGCGATGTCTGCCGTACTTGGCGCGCTGATTAACGCGGCCTTTATTAGCGTCGCAGATAGCGTCACGCTGGCGGCAGTGGCACGCTTTTTAGTCGGGCTTTGTCTGGCGGGCATTTATCCGCTGGGTATGAAGCTGGTGGTGAGCTGGACACCCACCCACGCAGGCTCGGCGCTTGGCTGGCTGGTGGGTATGCTCACCCTTGGCATTGCCTCGCCGCACCTGCTGCGCGGGCTCACCCTGCATCTCCCCTGGCAGTGGCCACTGCTGTTGGCTTCTGCCCTTGCTCTTCTGGCAGCGCTGATGATTTTCAAGCTAGGCGTTGGGCCACACCTGCCTGCTAAGGCCAACGGCGGGCGACCCTGGGCGGGGCTTGCCGCATTTAAAGAGAAGAACTTCCGCGCCGCCGCGCTGGGTTACTTCGGCCACTGCTGGGAGCTTTACGCCCTCTGGGCGCTGGTGCCTTTTTTGGTCGCCAGAGAGCTGGAACGCTTAGGCGCAGCCACCGGCCTGCAGCCGTGGCTAAGCTTTGCGGTCATCGCCTTGGGGCTTCCCGGCTGCGTATGGGCCGGCTGGTGGAGCCGGCGTATCGGTAGCGCGCGGGTCGCGTTTATCGCGCTGGCGGTATCTGGCACGCTGTGCCTGATCTATCCACTAGTCGGCGGCACTTCCCCCTGGCTACTGCTGGCGCTGCTTGCCCTATGGGGCGTGAGCGTGATTGCCGACTCGGCCCAATTCTCTGCCCTGGCCTCCGCCAGCGCGCCGCCGGAGCGGCTGGGCGCGGCGCTGGCCATGATGAATGCGATTGGCTTTGGCCTCACGATTCCCTCCATCGCGCTGGTGACGGCGCTATGGGCAAGCCAAGGGCATTGGGTGATTTGGTGGTTGCTACCTGGGCCCATTATTGGCCTCATCACGATGCGTAGACTGATCACCCGCTGACGGTGAGGGCTACGTTTGGTAAGGTGCCATCACCATTACCTCTCCACGCCCGATCAAAAAAGGTTGTCGCCATGAACCACGCTGCCCAGTGGGTGCCGCTCAGCCCAGAGCAACACGGCGGTTTAATGTGGCAGCGTTTTACCGCCTACCACTTCGCGCAAACGACTACCCAAATCGCACTGGCAGACGCTGAGCTTCGCCATGCGGCGGCGAATGTTCCAATAGCGCTAACGGAAACCGCCGAAGGTTGGCAGGCCGTTGCGCTGCTTGGGCTGGAAGATGGCCAGAACCTTCTGGTAGACGACCATGGGCACTGGCGGGCAGCCTATGTGCCTGCCGCGCTGCGCGGCCACCCGTTTGGCCTACATTCTGACTATCCTGGCAGGCTGTGTATTGACCAGCACTCGCCCTATGTCGTTGAACGCTTAGATGCCGAGCCTTTTTTCAACCAGCACGGCGAGCTTGCCCGCTTTCCCGCCCAAGTGCTGGCATTTCTGCAGCAGCGTGAACAAGGCTGTCAGCGGCTCTCCAAGCGTATTACCACGCTATCCAAGGCGGCACTGCTAACTCCCTGGCAGCCCCACGGTTATCAAGGCAGCACACCGCTGTATCAAATCGACGAGCGCGCTTGGCAGGCCCTTTCTGCCAAACAAGTAGGGCTTTTCTGGCAATTGGGTGCCGTCCCTTTGGTGTACGCTCTGCTGCAATCGCAACAGCAGCTTGGTCGTTTGCAGCTCTATCAGCAACGCAAGGCGACGACAGAACCGTCGGTGCCATCCTCAGACCCCCTTGCCCAGTGGCAAGAAGCGCTGAGCAGCGAAGCCGAATATGACTGGCCGAGCGCTAACTAAACGCGCTAAGTACCGATGCTCTTCAGGAACGATAATGAATGTGAATGTAACCAGGTCGCTCATACTCGGCCTACTGCTGGTAAGCCCTCCTCTGATTGCTCAACCCGTGCTGGAGGAGCTGCTGACTGCAGTGGCCCCCTTGCCTGCTTCCTCTCTGGATGGCCCGGCTTTTGCGCCCGAGCTTAAAGAGCTCCTCGATCGCTTTCGCTGGCAAGCCAGTGAGGCGACGAGCAGCTCTGTGGCACTGGTTGCGTTACGTGAAAAAATTCAGCAAGCCATCGAGCAGCAGCCCGGCATTCTGGCTCAGCGCTCTCGGGAGCGGGAATCCGTGCTGCGCATTGACGAAGTGCGCGCGGTGCGCCGCCCTCAGGTGAACGCAGGCCTTGAGTACCGCAACGACCTCCAGCGTACCGAGTCGCTACCCGACCGAGGCTCCCGCGTCGATGCCGTAGTCACACTGAGCCAGCTACTGCTGGATTTTGGCGCAAGTAGCGAACGCGTACGCGCCGCCGACCTCAGCGCAGAAGCGGCGTTTTGGCAGTCCCAGTCCAGCGTTGAAGAGGAAGTCCTCTACGCGGTGAACGCTTACCTAGACGTGGCTCGCCTGACCGCCCAGCGCCAGTTGGCCGAGCATAACCTTGAGCAGCACCAGCGTATTTTTGAAGACGTGAGCCTACGCCGTGAAGCAGGCGCAGGCTCACGAGCCGACGTTCTGCGCGCGCAAAGCCGCTTGAGCGATGCCGAATCACGCTTGGTCACACTGGAAGGCGAGCTGGCCCGGGCGATTAACGTGTATCAGGAAGCGTTTTTCACCACGCCGGATGTGCTGGCGCTGCCCCAGGGTGCCGCGCTATTAAGCGATGCCAATGCAGACAGCCTACTAGACAGAGCGCTGGCGCAAAACGCCGCGCTGCGCAGCCAAACGCTCACCAGTGAAGCCAGCGACGCCGAGGCCCAGGCCACCCGTAACGCACGCCTGCCCAGCCTAAGCGTGGCGGTAGAGGGTCGTCAGTTCGATGTGAACGATTTCAACGAATCCGACAACGACGTGGCGCTGCTCTTTAACGTGGACTACACCCCCTACAGCGGCGGTGCTACCTCCTCGCGGGTCGCCCAAGCGGTCGAACGCCAGCAACAGAGCCAGTACGAGCAGCAGGCGCTGCGCCGCGAGCTGGAGCGCGAAGTACGCTCTGCCTACACCGATACCCGCACCCGACGCGCGGAGCTGGAAGCGCAAACCGCCACGCTCGCCGCCGAAGAGGAGGCCCTGCTGGCCTACCGCGACCAGTTTGCCGTTGGCCGCAGCAGCATCAACGATTTGCTCGACGCTCAGCGTGACCTATTTCAAACCGCGCTGGAGCTGATTAACCGCCGGGTGCGCTGGGAACAGGCCGCTTTCCAGCAGCTCGCGGTCACTGGTGAACTGCTGGATGTGATGGAGATTCACCTTGAACGCCGCTAACCCCCAACAGGACGACCTAGAGCAGTGCTTGACCTTCGTGGCCGCCCACCTAGCGCTGCCCGTTTCTGAAGCTGCCGTGCGTGCTCACCGGGTAGGCAACGAATCACCGCTGACCCCGGACGGCTTCATTGATGCCGCCGAACGCCACGGCATGGTCGCCGCACTGGGCGAACATACCCTCGCCACCCTTGGTAACTCGCTGCTGCCTGCGGTGGCGCTGCTGAAAAATGGCCGCGCGGTGGTCCTTATCGAGCGTATCGATGAGGAGCGCTTCGCGCTGTTTGATCCGGCCTTGGGCAAGCAGCCGGTGGAAACCAACTTAAGCGCCCTGGAAGAGGCGTATATCGGCCACCTCATTGCCGTACGCACCCGCTACCGCCCGGTCAGCCTGAATAGCGAACCAGAGATTCAAGGCGGCCACTGGTTCTGGAGCGCGCTCTCCTCGAATCGCTGGGTGTATACCCAAGTGATCATTGCCGCCGCGCTCACCAACTTTTTAGGTCTGGCCACGTCGCTGTTCATCATGGTGGTGTACGACCGCGTACTGCCTAACGAAGCGGTGGAGTCGTTGGTGGCACTCACCATCGGTGTGAGTATCGCCCTGCTGTTCGATTTTGCGGTAAAAACCCTGCGCCAGCTGTTTATCGAGCGGGCTGGCCAGGAAGCAGATTTGCGCATGGGACGACGTATTTTCGATCACGTGCTCAACCTGCAAATGAGCGCGAAGCGTGGTTCTACCGGCGGCTTTGCCAATACCCTCAGAGAGTTTGAGACACTGCGCGACTTCTTCGCCTCGGCGTCGCTGGTTGCCATTGTCGACCTGCCGTTTATCCTGCTGTTTATTGGCGTGATTTACTTAATCGGCGGGCCGCTGGCTATCATCCCCATGATCGCCGTTCCCCTTGTATTGCTGATTGGCATCGCCGTTCAGCCGTTTCTCAAACGCCTCTCTGGTCAAGCCTTTGAAGAGAGCCGTTCCAAGCAGGGCGTGTTAATCGAGGCCGTTGCTGGCTTGGAAACCATCAAAGCCAGCGGCGCAGCACCGATGATTCGTAAACGCTGGGAAGAGAGCGTTCACCAGCAGTCGAATGTAGGGCGTAAAGGGCGCGCGATTCAGCAGTTCGCCCTCAACGCCACCGCCTTTGCCCAGCAGGCCGCCCAGGTCAGCATCGTGGTGTACGGGGTCTTTCTGGTAGGCGATGGCACGATCTCCATGGGTGCCATGATTGCCTGCGTCATTCTCACCGGGCGCGCGCTGGCGCCGCTGGCACAGCTGGCGCAAACCATGACGCGCATCAACCAAGCGCGTACCTCCTACCGCGCGCTCGACCAGTTGATGAACATGCCCTCCGAGCGCCCGGCAGGCCGCCACTACCTCAGCCGCCCCACGCTGGAAGGCAAGCTGCGCCTGCAGGACGTGAGCTTTCGCTACCCCGAGCAAACCACCGCAGCGCTGGCGAATATCAACCTGACCATCGAGCCCGGCGAGAAAGTCGCCCTGCTTGGCCGCGTTGGCTCCGGCAAGAGTACGCTGGCGCGCCTGCTGCTGGGCATTTACCCACCGGAACAGGGTGCTGTCCTGGTCGATGATACCGACCTTCGCCAAATCGACCCTGCGGATTTACGCCACAACATTGGCAGCGTTCTGCAAGAAGCCTGGCTCTTCTCCGGCACCGTGCGGCAAAACATTGCCATTGGTGCCCACCACCCCACCGATGAGCAGATTCTCAACGCCGCCAAGCTGGCCGGTGCCCATGACTTCATTGCCCGCCACCCCAAAGGCTACGACATGCCGATTGGCGAGCGAGGTGAGGGGCTCTCCGGCGGGCAACGGCAGTTAATCTGCCTGGCCCGTGCCCTGCTGGGCGCACCGCCCATTCTTCTGATGGATGAGCCCACCAGCGCCATGGATATCCAAACCGAAAAAGAGGTGATTGCGCGCCTGAAAGCCGCAAGCCCAACGCAAACGCTGGTGGTGGTCACTCACCGCACCAGCCTGTTGGAGCTGGTGGACCGCGTGGTGATTCTCGACCAGGGCCAAATTGTGGCCGATGGCCCCAAAGCTCAGGTCATGCGCCCTGTGGAAGCCGCCCCCCACCGCTCGCGTGAAGGAACCACCCCGTGAACCGTCCCAACTCTCAACTGGATTTTGAGCACTTCGTTCGCCACGGACGTGCCAAGCGCCCTATCGGCAGTAGCCTGTTACTGCTCACGATCATCGCGTTTCTGCTGATTGGCTTTATTTGGGCCTATCTCACGGAAGTGGATGAAGTCACCCGTGGCCAGGGCAAAGTGGTGCCCTCGCGCAGCCTGCAAGTGGTCGAAAGCTTAGAAGGCGGCGTGGTCACGGAGATCAACGTGCGCCGGGGCGATACGGTGGCCCAAGGCGATACGCTGATGGTGCTCAGCGGCGGCACGCTTGAGGGCGACTACGAAGAGAGCCTCCAGCGCTTGCGTTCGCTACAGCTGCGCCTGCAACGCCTTGAAGCAGAAATTAACCAAACCCCACTAGCGCTGGATGAAGCCCTACGCCAAAGCGCCCCCAGCGTGGCCGCCAGCGAAACCCGGCTCTTTCATGGCCGGCAGTTAGAACTGAATGCGGAGCTACAGGTGCTAGAGCAGCAGGGCTACCAGCGACGCCAAGAGACAGCGGAGCTGGAAGCCGCTCTTAGCACGGCCCGCTCAGGCGTTCAGCTGGCCGAACAGGAGTTGGCGATCATCCAACCGCTGGCCCAGCGCGGCATCGAACCGGAAACCTCGCTGCTGCGGGTGCGTCAATCGCTCAATGAGCTGCGTGGCGAAGTGGCCCGTCAGCAGAGCGCCGTGGCGCGCGCCGAGGCGTCGATTGCGGAAATCGAAGATCGCAAGGTGGCGGCACGCAACGCCTTCGAGGCCGATGCGTTAGCCCAGCTGGCCGAAGCGACCTCCCAAGTCGCTGAGCTGCAAAAAACCCTGCCAGGGCGTGCGGACCAAGTCGCCCGCACCACGATTCGCTCGCCAGTAGATGGCGTGGTCAATCAGGTACACATCAGTACGGTGGGCGGCGTGGCTGGCTCTGGCGAGCCGCTGGTGGAAGTGGTGCCTGCCGATGATGCCCTGGTAGTAGAAGCGCATATTCGCCCGTCCGATATCGCCTTTCTCTACCCCGGCCAGCCGGTCAAAGTAAAACTGACCGCCTACGATTTTGCCCGCTACGGCGGCTTAGACGGCGAACTGGTGACCATCGCCGCCGACGCGGTAGAAATGCCGGAAAGCGGCGAGCTGATGTATCCCGTGGAAGTGCGTACCGACAGCTATCTTTACGACGCCGATAACCAGCCTTTGGATATCATGCCGGGGATGGTGGCAGAGATCGACATTCTCAGCGGCAAACGCAGCGTGCTGGACTACCTGATGGAGCCCGTGGTGAAAGTCCGCGACCGCGCACTGCGCGACTAAACGCTACACCGAGCGACCCTGAAAGCAAGATGCAACGCCCCTGACGAGCGCGGGGCGTTCGCGCTATACTTGCTCCCATTTTTTGCAAGCCGTGAGCCGACTCCCCATGGAAAAGACCTACCAACCCGAACAGATCGAAACCCGCTGGTACGAACGCTGGGAAGCAGATAACCGCTTCGCCCCGTCTGGCCGCGGCAAGCCCTTCTCGATCATGATTCCACCGCCCAACGTGACCGGCAGCCTGCACATGGGCCATGCGTTCCAGGACACCATCATGGACACCCTGACGCGCTGGAAGCGGATGCAGGGCAACAACACCCTGTGGCAGGTAGGCACCGACCACGCCGGTATCGCTACGCAAATGCTGGTGGAGCGTAAAATTGCCGCCGAAGAGGGCAAAACCCGCCACGACCTCGGCCGCGAGGCGTTCATCGATAAAGTGTGGGAGTGGAAGGAGGAGTCCGGTGGCCACATTACCCGCCAGCTGCGCCGCATGGGCGCCAGCGTCGACTGGAGCCGCGAACGCTTCACCATGGACGACGGCTTCTATAAAGCGGTTCAGGAAGTCTTCGTGCGCCTGCACGAAGAGAAGCTGATCTATCGCGGCAAGCGCTTGGTAAACTGGGACCCTACCCTGCACACCGCCATTTCCGACCTGGAAGTGGAAAACAAAGAGCAGCAGGGCAGCTTCTGGCACTTCCGCTACCCGCTGGCCGACGGCGTCAAAACCGACGACGGCAACGATTACGTGGTGGTCGCCACCACCCGCCCGGAAACCCTGCTGGGCGATACCGGCGTGGCGGTTAACCCGGAAGACCCGCGCTACGCCTCCTTGGTGGGCAAATTCATCGAACTGCCGCTGGTGGGTCGCCGTATTCCTATCGTGGCGGACGAGCATGCCGATATGGAGAAAGGCTCCGGCTGCGTGAAGATCACCCCGGCCCACGACTTTAACGACTACGAAGTCGGCAAGCGCCAGAACCATCTGCTGATCAACGTCTTCACCAAAGATGCGACGATTCTTGAGCAGGCGGAAATTTTCGACCTGAAAGGTCAGCCGCAGCCCGATGAAGACGCCACCTTGCCGGCCAAATACGCGGGCTTGGATCGTTTCGAAGCACGCCAGCAGATCGTCGCCGATATGGATGCCCTCGGCCTGCTGGTACAGGTAGAGAGCGTCAACAACACCCTGCCCTACGGCGACCGCTCCGGCGATGTCATTGAGCCGCTGCTCACCGACCAATGGTTCGTGGCCGTGGAGAGCCTCGCCAAGCCCGCCATCGAAGCGGTGGAGAACGGCGACATTCAGTTCGTGCCGAAAAACTACGAGAACATGTACTTCGCCTGGATGCGCGACCTGCAGGACTGGTGCATTTCTCGCCAGCTGTGGTGGGGCCACCGCATTCCGGCTTGGTACGACGCCGACGGCAATGTTTACGTGGCCAGAAGCGAGGAGGAAGCCCGCGAGAAGCACGGCCTAGGCGCTGACGTTGCGCTGACCCAGGACGAAGACGTGCTGGACACCTGGTTCAGCTCGGGCCTGTGGACATTTGGCACCCTAGGCTGGCCGGAAAAAACCCCGGAGCTGGAAACCTTCCACCCCTCCAGCGTACTGGTAACGGGTTTTGACATCATCTTCTTCTGGGTCGCTCGGATGAT
The DNA here is from genome assembly GCF_046536035.1 of Halomonas sp. SIMBA_159. NCBI lineage: Bacteria > Pseudomonadati > Pseudomonadota > Gammaproteobacteria > Oceanospirillales > Halomonadaceae > Halomonas > Halomonas sp. SIMBA_159. The sequence goes on along the minus strand of NZ_JAWJBT010000002.1, from coordinate 68,686 downwards.
CATGATGACACTGAAGTTTACCGGCGAAGTGCCTTTCAAGACCGTTTACGTACACGGCCTGGTGCGCGACGGCCAGGGTCAGAAGATGTCCAAATCCAAGGGCAACGTGCTGGACCCCATCGACCTGATCGATGGCATCACGCTGGATGACCTGCTGGAAAAACGCACCGGCAACATGATGCAGCCCAAGCAGGCCAAGGCGATTGCCAAAGCCACCAAAGAGGAATTTAAAGACGGCATCGAGCCACACGGCACCGATGCGCTGCGCTTTACGTTCCTTTCCCAGGCCACCACCGGGCGCGATATCAAGTTTGATATGAACCGCCTGGACGGCTACCGCAACTTCTGCAATAAGCTGTGGAACGCCTCGCGCTATGTGCTGATGAATGCCGAAGGCGAAGATTGCGGCACCAGTGGCGAAGACGTTGAGCTTTCGCTAGCCGATCGCTGGATCATCTCCCAGCTACAGAAAACCGAAGCGCAGGTCACCAAAGCCATGGATGACTATCGCTTCGACCACGCCTCCCAAGCGCTGTACGAGTTTGTTTGGAACGAGTACTGCGACTGGTACCTGGAGCTTTCCAAGCCGGTCCTGTGGGACGAAGCGGCCAGCGCCGAAGCCAAACGCGGCACCCGCCGCACCCTGGTGCGGGTACTGGAAACCATTCTGCGCTTGGCCCACCCGATGATGCCCTATATCTCTGAAGAGATTTGGCAGCGCGTGGCACCGCTGGCGGGCACCTATGTGGGCGACGGTGCCTCCATCATGCATCAGGCGTGGCCGGAAGCCGACGAGAGCAAGATCGACGAGCAGGCCACACGCGATATCGAGTGGTTGAAAGGCGTGATCATCGCCGTGCGCAACATCCGCGCCGAGATGAACATCGCCCCCGGTAAGCCGCTGGATGTGCTGCTGACCAAAGGCCAGCCCGAAGACGCCGAGCGCCTGGAGCAGAACCGCCGCTTCCTGGCCAAGCTAGCGAAACTGGAAAGCGTGACGTGGCTAGCCAACCCAGAAGACGCCCCGCTTTCAGCCACGCAGCTAGTCGGCGATATGGAAGTCCTGGTGCCGATGGCGGACCTGATCGATAAAGACGCGGAGCTTGCTCGCCTCGCCAAAGAGATCGAGAAGCAGGACAAGCTCATCGGTGGCATCGAGAAGAAGCTGGGCAACGAAGGCTTTATCGCCAAAGCCCCTGATGCCGTGATCGAGAAAGAGCGCGGCAAACTGGCGGAATTCCAGTCCGCCAAAAAGCTGCTCGAAGAGCAGCAGGCGAAGATCGCGAAGCTTTAAACATCCGCTGATAGCGCGACCCAAGACGGCACCTACAAGGCTCCGTCTTGGGTAATGCGCCCCGTCAGGTTTTTCCCGTCAGGAACAAAACCGCTGGCGGTCTGCCCATAGGTGTTGGGCCATTGGACCCTAATGGCCTGAGGCATGTCACTACCCTCTATCGAGTGACATGCCCCGCATTCACCCATGGAGATCACTCCCATATGGCAACATCATCCAATAATTTCAGCAGCACGCTACCCACCATACCCCCGCTGACCCCTGAGCACGTATCGCTGTTCGAGCGCGAAGGGCTGACGGTCAAGCCCCTGAAACCGCTTGGCATTGAAATATACGGCGCCGATGTTCGCACTAGGCTATCCGAGCCCGTCATTGAAGCCCTGGAAGTGGAAATGGCGCACCGCGGATTTATTGTTTTCAAGCACCAAACAGACCTCTCGGCGGATGAGCTGGTCAATGCCAGCAAATGGTGGGGCGCAAGAGAAATCCATTCGACCCACGGCGTTCATCCGGCAACGCCTGGCATGAACCGAGACATTTTCCGCTGCTCCAACGACAAACGCTACGGCATCCTGGGAGTGGGCCCGCAATGGCACAACGACGGTAGCTTTGAAGCTGCCACCTTCTCCCACTCCGCTTACTACATGGCACGTGCGCCTGAACAAGGCGGCGGCACGCACTTTGCCCACCAGGGTGCCGCCTTTGATGTTCTACCTGAGGAAAAGCAGGCCTTCTGGGAGAGGCTAGTGTCGGTCAACTCAGCTTCAGGTGTGAGCCACCCCGTCGTTCACACACACCCTATTTCGGGACGCAAAAGCGTATGGCTGCACCTAGGGATGACCGGTGCGGTGTTGGAGCGATTGCCAGAAGCGGGGGTCGCCAATGATGAGCTGCAAAAAGCCCCCGCCTCTACCGATCAGCTTCGGCTGCTTAATGAAGGTGAGATGACACAGCTTTTCAACGACTACAACGATCTACTCAATGTGTCGTTCGAGAAGGGCTTCGGGATACGCTATCACTATGACACCAGCGACCTGCTGTACATCGACAACTGGGCGCTAGCGCACCGAGCTGCCCCCGAGGCGCACATGACCGCAGAAGAGCAAGGCCTGCGGATTATGGACCGTGTAACGGTCAAATCCAGACAAAACCTGGCGCCTCATTTTGGATTGCCGCAGTACATCAATCTTGATGGGCCACACCCTTTTAATCGCGACGGCATTTGGAAAGCCGGTGGCGTGGGCTTTCGTTGGAGAGATGATATTCCTATGCAAAACTAATCAGCACTCTTTATATGACGCCATATCGCATACAAACATTGCGCGCAACGAGGCAAAGCAGAAAGCAAAGATGACGGCGCTGTAGAATCCGCTAAGCCATCAAAACGAAAGCGGTACCAAACGGTACTGCCTTTAAGATTAGTGACGACAGGGCTGTGAACTGCCCGATACTTTTTTCAGGCCGATATAATCTGATCTTTGCCAAGCCCTTTGGCCTTATACAAGGCAAGATCAGCCCGCCTGAGGGTATCTTCGTATGAGCGATCTTCCGGCAATATGGTTGCGATACCGAAGCTTGCGGTCGCGACGATATGACCTACTGAAAACCGACTCAGCTCCTTTTTGAAGCAGTGGCTTAGCCGCTTGGCAAACTGAACTGCTTGCCCATGTTCGGTATTAGGGAGAACAACCACAAACTCATCCCCTCCAAAGCGGCAGGCGATATTGGTTTTTCGCAGCTCCAACCGACAAATGTTGGCGACGGCAAGGATCATTTCATCACCGACGTGATGGCCCTGGGAATCATTGACCTTTTTGAGATTGTCCAGATCGAACATCAAGATAGAGGTCGGCAGCGCATGCCGCTTGAAGACTTCATAGTGCAACGTTAGGTCGCGCTCCAGCTTCCTACGGTTAAATAGGCCCGTAAGCTGATCCGTGTCGCTTAATTCCCGCAACCTGACTTCAAGGTCGTGGCGCTCTGATATGTTATTGGCGACCCAGAGCACAACCGCCTCATCGTCTACATTGAAATCCAAGGCCTGAATACGCCCTTCAAACCAGATCGACGCTTCAGACCCTTCATCGGGCAAACTTTTTATATCCTTATTGCTTAGTTCGTACTCTTCGACCAACAGCTTTCGGGACGAAAGTGCCCGGTTAATCTGTTCGAGGAACCAGTCGGCCTTTTCGGATTTAATCAGGTCTGAAATATAGCGGCCGACTAGACCTTCGCTACCCTGGTAATAACGGGTATCTCGGCCACCAAACACTGCCACATATTTGCCACTGCGTGACAGAATAAATGCCGGGTCTGGCAGAGCATCCAGAACGGTGGACATGTGCTCAACGTTGATCATAAAAGAATTCTTCTTTACTAACGTAATGGTTGGGCAAAGTATCCAGATTAGGTACCCGTACGAACAGGTTGGTAACACCCATGTTTTTACTGGCCTACGGAAATGACGTAATAAGCCACACGCCGCCTCTTGGAAAACCCCAATAATAATTAAGTTAACAGAGACATGTTTAGGCCGTCACCAAAATTGTATGAGCTTTTTCCCTCGTTGGCGTCGCCTTCACTTTTTTTGTACAAACCGTGTAAGGTTTGATGCATTGTTGCCACTTACCATCACTGCTTCTGTGCAAGGATAAGAATTGACCATGCTCACACCTGCCGAGCAACGTTTGGCGGCGCTTGAGAACGCACTTAAGCGTGCGGGAATTGCCTATCGCAAGCTCTCCCTAATGGCCGATACCGGGCTGGCCCATGATCACGTGTGGATTCACCGCGACGGGGATGACTGGGTGGCGCGGCTGCCCAAACAGAGCCAGATGAACCTGCCGCCAGCGGAAAACTTGACGTATCAAGCCGCCTGCTATGAACGGGCCAGCCAAGGCGGACATACACCTCGGTTGCATGGCGTACTACCGCCCAGCGAGTCGCTGCCACGCGGCGCGCTGCTGGTCGAGGCGATTCGCGGGCGCTTGGCCGAACTCCCCCAGGACCTGCCAGCCATTGCGGATGCGCTTGCCAGCCTGCACCGCCAGCCGCTGCCTCGCCAGCGCCCGCCGTTGCTGGCTCCTAAAGCGCCGTGGCAGGCCATGGTGGATGAGGTGGCGCAGCAGGCTAAATGGCTGAGCGATGCTCAACTCCCCAGCGGAATCCATCTGCGTATTCAGCAGGAGCTGGATTTACTGCCCCGCACCCTGGATAGCGCAACGCCCACGCTGATTAGCTTTGACACCCACCCCGGCAACTTTTTAATTACCGACGATGGCCGTGCGGTGCTGGTGGATCTTGAGAAGTGCCGCTATGGCCTGCCGGGCATTGATTTAGCCCACACCTCGCTCTACACCTCGACCACTTGGGATCTCAATAGCCAAGCGGTGCTGAGTCTGGAGGAGGTTGTTGGGTTCTATCGTCGCTGGCAGGCCGCCATGGCCACCGCGCCCGATATGGCGCTGCCCAGCGTCGATACGCTGATTGCTTGCCGACGCGCCACCTGGCTGTGGTCGCTCACCTGGTGTGCCAAGTGGCGCGCTCAGCACCTCCACCATCAGGATAGTGAGCGCCGGGGAGAGGATTGGTCCGCAGAGCTTACCGACGCGCTAGTGATCGACCACGTGCGCGACCGTGTCGAGCACTACCTCTCGCTGCCTATTATTGAACACGTTCATAGTGAACTTCAGTGCCTGCAAACTGCTCTATAACCAACTGATTTTATGAGGTGTGCGATGAAACCACGCTCTGCTCTGGCCACCGCCGTGGCGCTTGCTCTAACCACCCTAACCGCGCCGGCGGTCGCAGCCCCCGACCCGCAAGAGTGGGAGAGTGTACTGGAGGCTGCCGACGGCCAAACCGTGTACTGGAATGCCTGGGGCGGTGATGCGCGCACCAATCGCTATATTGCCTGGGTCGCAGAGCAGATGCAGGAGAGCTATGGCGTTCGCGTGGAGCACGTAAAACTCGACGATACCAGCAGCGCCGTGGCGCGGGTGTTGGGTGAGCAACAGGCGGGTAACGACAGCGAGGGCAGCATTGATCTTATTTGGATCAATGGCGAAAACTTTGCCGCCATGCGCGAGCAAGATCTGCTGTTTGGGCCTTTTGCAGAATCTCTGCCCAATTTCGCCCTCACCTATCCTGACGAGAACCCCGAAGTCGTCACCGATTTCACTCTGCCCACCGAGGGTTACGAGTCCCCCTGGGGCAAGGCGCAAATCACCTTCTACTACGACAGTGCGCAAACCGACACGCCGCCTCAAAGCATTGAGGCACTACTCGCCTGGGCCAAAGAGCACCCTGGCCAGTTTAGCTATCCGCGTATCCCGGATTTCACCGGCAGCACGTTCCTAAAGCAGGCGCTGATTGAGCTGACCGTACAGGATGACGCTCTTTACGCGCCGGTCGAGGACGCCGCCTTCGAGGAGATCACCGCACCACTGTGGGCTTACTTGGACGAGTTTCACCCGCATTTATGGCGCAGCGGGCGCACCTTTCCCGAATCTGGCCCTAACCTTCGCACGCTGATGAGCGACGGCGAACTCAGCCTCGCTTTCTCGTTCTACCCCACCGATGCCGCCGTGGCAGTGATGGAGTATGAGCTGCCGGAAAGCGTACGCAGCTATGTGTTGGAAGACGGCACCTTGGGCAACGTGCACTTCGTGGCGATTCCTTACAACTCGCCCCATAAAGCGGGCGCGATGGCGCTGGCCAACTTCCTGCTCTCCCCGGAAGCCCAGGCCCAGAAGCAGTCGCTCAGCATGTGGGGCGACCGCAGCGTGTTAGCAATCCAGCAGCTTGAGCCGAGTGACCAGGCGCTCTTTGAGCAGGGCGAGAGCCACCCAGCAGCGCTGCCCGCCGATGCGCTCTCCAACACCCTTGCTGAACCCCACCCCAGTTGGATGAACGCCCTACAAGATGCTTGGCTTGAGCGTTACGGTGTCAACTAAACGCACGACTCACACCCGCATGCGACTCACTGAACCATGCTGCGACTAGCGCCTCTTCTGATCATTGCCCTGCTGGTGATTCCCGTTACCGCGGGGCTCGGCATGGTGGTGCTGCCCGCCTTTGGCTACTTGCCGGTGCTGGGCAGCGAGCAGGCCAATCTCTCCGCCTGGCAAATGCTGTTCGCCCAGCCGGGGCTTGGCCGCTCGGTGGCGGTCAGCTTTGCCAGCGGCCTGGCCAGTACGGCGCTGGCGCTGTTGATCGTCGTGCTGTTTTTAGCCGCCAGCCAAGGCACCTGGCTGGACCGCAGCCTGCGCCGATTGGTGTCGCCCCTGCTGGCGATTCCCCACGCGGCGGTGGCGTTCGGCTTTGCGTTTTTGATCGCGCCTTCCGGGCTGATGGCGCGATTCATCTCCCCCTGGCTCTCCGGCTGGGAATCGCCTCCCGATGCGCTGATCGTCAACGACCCCTGGGGGCTTGCGCTCACCTTTGGCCTGGTACTCAAAGAAGCGCCCTTTCTGCTATTGATGAGCCTAGCGGCGCTGCCCCAGTTACAGGCGGAACAGCGCCTGCGGCTGGCGCGGTCGCTGGGCTATTCGCCCACGCTTGCCTGGCTCAAAGTGGTGCTTCCTTCGCTCTATCCGCTGATTCGCCTGCCGGTGTATGCGGTCATCGCCTACGCGACCTCCGTGGTGGATATGGCGCTGATACTGGGGCCACGCTTGCCGCCTACCTTGAGCGTCTCGATTCTTGGCTGGTTTAACGACCCGGACATTACCCGCCGCTTTATGGCATCAGCCGCCGCGGTGCTGCAACTGGGCGTGACGCTCGCCGCGCTGCTGAGTTGGTGGCTGTTAGAGCAGCTATCCCGCAGGCTTAGCCAGCGCTGGCTGACCAACGGCGACCGACAGCGGGGGGAGGCCCTATTCACCGTGACAGGCCGCGCGGGGTTAACCCTGGCAAGCCTAGCCGCGCTGGCGGCGCTGGTCGGATTAGGGCTTTTCTCGGTGGCCGGGTTTTGGCGTTTTCCTGAGCTGCTACCGCAGTCGTTTACCTTCGACCACTGGCAGCGCAGCGCCGACATGCTGGCCGGGCCGCTGGTGAATACCGCGCTGATTGCGATGCTCTCGACCGGCTTGGCGGCCGTGCTGGTCGTCGCCACCCTTGAAAACGAGCAGCGCCAGCAGCTTCACCCTACCCGCTCGCTCTGGCTGCTCTATTTGCCGCTGCTGGTGCCGCAAATCGCATTTTTATATGGCTTAGTGGTGGCCGCCGAGCGTCTGGGCATTCGCCCCCAGCTGGCGCTGGTGGTGGCGGGCCACCTGCTGTTCGTCCTGCCTTATGTGTATCTCTCGCTAGCCGAGGCCTACCGCCGCTTAGATCCGCGCTGGCTCTACATTGCACAGTCGTTAGGCGTCTCGCGCCGCCGGGCGTTTTGGCGGGTGCGGCTGACGCTCCTGCTCGCCCCGCTACTTACCGCCGTGGCGGTGGGCTTGGCGGTCAGTATTGGCCAATATTTACCCACCCAACTATTAGGCGCAGGCAGAGTCCCAACGGTGACCACCGAAGCCGTGGCGCTGGCCTCAGGAGGAAACCGCCGCTTAATCGGCGTGTGGGCGCTGGTGCAAGCGGGCCTGCCGCTTGTAGGCTTTATGGCCGCCGTCGCCCTGCCACGGTGGCTAGGCGCTCCACGCCGCGCCCATCTCAACGTTCAACGCCAAGGTTAAGACGCCCTGTGGATAAGGAACCCCGTGAATAACGCTGCCAATGCCCTGACCCTAGAGCAAGTAAGCATTCACTTAGCTGGCCGCCAGCTGTTGCATGTGGACGCCACGGTGACCCCCGGCGAAGTGCTCACCGTGATGGGCCCCTCGGGTTCCGGCAAATCGACGCTGCTGGCCTTTATCGCCGGCTTTTTACACAGCACGTTCACCGCCCAAGGGCAGGTTCGCCTTGGCGACACCGACGTACTCAGCCTGCCCGCCGAGCAGCGCGGCGTTGGCCTGCTGTTTCAAGACCCGCTGCTGTTTCCCCACTTGAGCGTCGGCGGCAACCTGCGTTTTGGCCTGCCCCATCGCAGCCCGCAGAAGAGCGCACAGGTTGCCAAAGCGCTCGACCAGGTAGGGCTTGCGGGTTTCGAAGCCCGCGACCCGGCCACGCTCTCTGGCGGGCAGCAGGCCAGGGTGGCGTTGATGCGCTTGTTGCTCTCCCAGCCCCGCGCCGTGCTGCTGGATGAACCCTTCTCCAAACTCGATACGGCGCTGCGCCAAGAGATGCGCACGCTGGTCTTCGGCCAACTGCGGGAGGCGGGGCTGCCTGCCCTGCTCGTTACCCATGACGAAGACGATGCGACGGCGGCAGGGGGGCAGATCATTGCCCTTGGCTGATCCACACCCCGCGCCTGCGTCTCTGAGCATCATCATTCCCATGCTCAATGAAGCAGCGGGTATTCAGATGACGCTCACGCGGCTGCAACCACTGCGCGCCTCAGGCGTTGAACTCCTCGTCGTGGATGGCGGCAGCACCGATGCCAGCGTGGCCCTCGCAGCCCCGCTGGCCGATGCGGTACTCAGCAGCGCCCCTGGACGAGCACGGCAGATGAACCTTGGCGCGCAGCACGCCCACGCCCCGGCGCTGCTTTTTTTGCATGCAGATACCCAACTGCCCCCCGGCGAAGAGCAGCGTGCGGTGGTAGATCTACAGCAGGCACTGGCCCACCGCGCCTGGGGGCGGTTTGATATTCAGCTCGCGGGGCGAAGCCGCTGGCTGCCGGTGGTCGCGAGCTTGATGAACCTGCGCTCGCGGATTAGCGGTATCGCGACCGGCGACCAGGGCATCTTTGTGCGCCGCGATACGTTTTTCGCGCTGGGCGGCTTTCCCAATCAGCCGCTGATGGAAGACATCGAACTCAGCAAACGCCTGAAGGCACATTCCCCCCCCGCCTGCCTGCGCCAGAAGGTGATAAGCTCGGGCAGGCGCTGGGACGAGTTCGGCGCTTGGCCCACCATTCGCCTCATGTGGCGGCTACGCTACCGCTATTGGCGCGGTGTCAGCGCCACACAATTGGCTAAGGAGTACCGCGATGCACGTTAAGCTCGCCGCGCCCCACCTGCACCTGCTGGCCAAAGCGCCGCTGCCGGGTCAGGCCAAGACGCGTTTGATTCCCTGCTTGGGCGCAGAGGGCGCCGCCGAAGCCCACGCCGCCATGGTGCGCCACTGTGTTGCCACCGGCTGCGAAGCGCTGGGGGCGGAGAATGTCACGCTGTGGACCTCGTTAGACCACCATCACCCGCTATTTTTAGAGCTTCAGGCCCAACACGGCATGGCCTTGGCCGCCCAAGAGCAGGGCGATGTGGGCAGGCGCGTTCGTCACGCGCTAAACAGCGCCGATGGCCCCTCTATGGTGATGGGCACCGACTGCCCCAGCATTACCAGTGCCATGCTCAAACGCTGCCGAGCAGCCTTGAGCACCTTTGCCGTGGTGATTCTACCGGCTGAGGATGGCGGCTACGGGCTGATTGGCAGCCACCAGGACTACCCCAGCCTGTTTGAAGACATTCCCTGGGGCACCGAACAGGTACTGAGCGTGACGCAAGCGCGCCTGGCGGCGTTGGGCCTGGAAGCCGCCTACCCAGATACCATGTGGGACATCGACCGCCCCGAAGATTGGCAGCGCTGGCAGCAGTTGCGTCACGCCAGCGTGTAAGGAAACGTTCCGTTTTAGCACTGAGTACGAACCCCTTTTCCAAGGAGCCTGCCATGAACCGTCAGCGCCTGCTGATTATTGCCCTACTGCTACTGGCCGTGATTGGCTTTTACGTTAGCGGCGCCCATACGTTCTTCACTCTGGATACCCTGCAGGCCTACCGCAGCGATTTTCAGGCAGCATTCCAGCGGTCGCCCTGGCAGGTGGCGGGCATCTTCTTTGCGGTGTATGTGGCGATGGCTGCACTCTCGCTGCCCGGCGCGTCGCTGTTAACACTGCTGGGCGGTGCGCTGTTTGGGTTGGGCTGGGGGCTAGTGATCATCTCGTTTGCCAGCGCCATCGGCGCGACGCTCGCCTTTCTACTTTCCCGCTTTCTGTTTCGTCAGCCCATCGAAAAACGCTTTCCCCGCCAGTTCCACACGGTGAACCGGGGCGTCGAGAAAGATGGCGCGTTTTATCTGTTCACCTTGCGTTTGGTGCCCATTTTCCCGTTTTTCATGATCAACCTGGTGATGGGCCTAACGCGGATTAAAACCACCACGTTTTACTGGGTGAGCCAGCTCGGCATGCTGCCCGGCACGGCGGTTTACGTGAATGCGGGCGGCCAGCTCGGCGAGCTGGAAAGCCTGAGCGGCATTATCTCGCCTGGGCTCATCGCCTCGTTTGCGCTGCTGGCGGTGTTTCCCTGGGTGGCCCGGCGCATTGCACTGATGGTGCAAAAGCGCAACGCCTATAAGGGCTTCACTCGCCCTAGCCGTTTTGACTACGACATCGTGGTGATTGGCGGCGGCTCGGCGGGGCTGGTGACCAGCTATATCGCCAGCGCCGTGAAAGCCAAGGTGGCCCTCATCGAAAAGCACAAGATGGGCGGCGACTGCCTTAACACTGGCTGCGTGCCTTCCAAAGCCTTGATTCGGGCTGCCCGCGCGGCCCATGAAATTCGCACAGCAGACCGCTTTGGCGTGAGCGCCAGCGAGCCCCGCGTGGATTTCGCCAAGGTGATGGGGCATGTGCATCAGGCCATCCGCGATATCGAGCCCCACGACAGCGTCGAGCGCTACACCAAGCTCGGTGTAGAGGTGTATCAAGATCACGCCACCCTCGTTTCACCATGGGAAATTCGCGTGGGCGATCAAACTCTCACCGCTCGCCATATCGTGCTGGCCACCGGGGCGCGCCCTCGCGTGCCGCCCCTGCCCGGCATCGAGCACGCGCCGCTGCTCACCTCTGAAAACCTCTGGTCGCTCAACGAGCTGCCCAAACGGCTGGTGGTGCTGGGTGGCGGCGCGATTGGCTGCGAACTGAGCCAGAGCTTTGCCCGCTTAGGTAGCCACGTCACCTTGGTAGAGGGCGCGCCGCAACTGCTGGGCCGGGAAGATAAAGAGGTGGGCGAGCACGTAGAGCGCACGCTCACCCAAGAGGGCGTGACGGTGATGACCGGCGCGAAAGCGCTGGAGGTGAACCAAGTCGACGGGGAGCATCAGCTTGTTATTGAACACTTGGGTGAACGCAGCACCTTAGCGTTCGATTACCTGCTGGTGAGCGCGGGCCGTCAGGCCAACGTGGAAGGGTTAGGACTAGAGGCGCTAGGGATTACCACCACCGACGGCGGCACGCTGGCCCTCAACGAGCGGCTGCAAACGCGCCTGCCCAACATCTGGGCCTGCGGCGACTTAGCGGGCCCCTACCAACTGACCCACGCGGCCGCCCATCAGGCGTGGCACGCCGCCGTGAATGCGCTGTTTGGCGAGCTGAAAAGCTTCGCGGTGGACTACCGCTTTATGCCCGCCGTTACCTACGTTCAGCCGGAAGTAGCGCGAGTGGGGCTTAACGAAAAAGAGGCCACCGCGAAAGGTGTCGCCTTTGAAGTGACCCGCTACGCCATGAGCGAAAGCGACCGCGCCATTGCCGAAGGCGCCCCCGAAGGATTTATCAAAGTGCTCACCGTACCCGGCAAAGACAAAATTTTGGGGGCAACGATCGTCGCGGAGAACGCCGGGGAGTGGCTGGGCGAGTTCACCATCGCCATGAAGCACGGGCTGGGGCTGAATAAACTGCTCGGCACCATTCACCCCTACCCCACGCTAGGCGAAGCCGCCAAAGCCACCGCAGGCGTTTGGAAAAACGCCCACAAGCCGGAGCGAGTGCTGGCACTGCTGCAGAAGTACTTTAGCTGGCGGCGCGGTGAGGGCCAATGACACGGCAGCTACTGCTCATCGGCGCGGGCCACGCCCACGCCTTCGTACTGGAAGCGTTTGCTCAGCGCCCGGATAAAGCGGTATCGATCACCGTCGTGAGCGACAGCCACTTCGCCGCCTACTCGGGCAGCGTGCCTGCGTGGCTTTCTGGGGAGTGCACGCTGCGGGATACTCAAATGGATATCGCGGCGCTCTGCCAGCGGGCGGGGGCTCGCTTTATTGCGTCTCCAGCTGTGGCGCTAAACACGAGCGAGCGTCAGATAACGCTGGCGGATGGCAGCGTGATTGCGTTTGACGTGGCCTCCTTCAACGTCGGCTCGACGCTCGCGTTACCGCACGTCATTGACCCGCAAAGCGATAAGGGTATCGGGGCGAAAGGTATTGAGGAGAGTGCGCTGCCCACGCTGCTGGCCATGCGCCCACTCAGCTCGCTACACCACCGCTGGCAAGCATTACGCGAAGAGGTGGCTAAACTGCCTGCAGGAGCGCGCCAGAACGTAGTGAGCGTAGGCGGCGGCGCAGCAGGCTGCGAGACGCTGATGAGCGTCCTGGCGCAGCTTCACCAACAGCGCCCGGACATTCACTGGCAAGGCAAGCTGATCAGCGCCGCAAATACGCTGCTGCCCGGCGCGGGCTGGCTGCCCCGCTGGTTAACGGCGCGAGCGCTCACACGTGCGGGCGTGCGCGTCCACACAGGCGTGCGGGGGCGCGCCTTGGTGCCCGGCGGCGTGCAGACCGACACTGGCGATTATATTGAAGCGGATATCGTGCTCTGGGCGACCGGAGCCGTGGGCCAGGCGTGGCTGCAGCAAACGGCGCTGCCGTTGGATGAGCGAGGTTTTATCCCGGTGGATACGTCACTTGAGGTTATTGGCCAACCGGGCATCTTTGCCGCTGGCGACTGCGCTGCGCTGCGCTCTTCCCCACTCCCTAAGGCTGGCGTTTATGCGGTGCGCATGGGGCCCGTATTGGCAGAGAACCTGCGGGCTGCCTGCCACGGCAAACAGCTCGCCTCGTGGCAACCTCCGCGTCGCGTGCTGGCACTGATTGGCACTGGCGACGGTCACGCGATTGCAAGCCGTGGAGCCATGGGCTTTTCGGGGCGCTGGGTATGGCAATGGAAAAAGCGGATTGATGCGCGCTTTATCGCCCGCTTCAATCCGCCTTTTAATGACTAAGCCGATAGCGGCTTAGTTAGCTTCCCGCCAGCCGCCGAGCACACGGCTATCCGGTCCGAAGAACACCAAACGGTCGTGGTCGATCAAGTAGCGATAAGCAGTGTCCAGCATATCAGTGACCCGCTTGGCATCTTCCATATTCGGGCACGCCATACGGGTCGAGGCCAGCTCGCTAAATTCGATGCGCTGGCTTTCGCCCAGGCTCACCTTGCCGGTGAACTGGTTACAGCCATCCGAGCCGCTGACCTTACCGTCGCGGCCAATGCGGAAAAACGGCGTCTCGGGCATAGATAGCCGTTCATCAGTACCGACTAACAGCAAGTTCCAGCGCTGCTCGACCACTGGCCCAGAGAGCGTGCCGCCTTGCGGCGCGTCGATTCGCTCTTGCTGCGGTGCGCTGCTGCAAGCACTAACCAGTAGGGCTAAGCCTATCCCCAACAGCACATTACGGGTTTGTCCTTTCACCTTATTAATACTCCCTGTTAAACGTTACCAGCTACCGCTGTTTTCCATAGAGGCCCAGGGCTCCTGGGGGGCCAACGCATCGCCTTTTTGCAGCAGCTCCACGGAGATGCCGTCAGGCGACTTCACGAAGGCCATGTGACCATCGCGGGGCGGGCGGTTGATGGTAACGCCGTTGTCCTGCAGATGCTGGCAAAGGGCGTAAATGTCGTCGACACGGTAGGCTAGGTGTCCAAAGTTACGACCACCGGTGTACTCCTCTGGGTCCCAGTTGTAGGTCAGCTCAAGCTCGGGAGCCGTGAGACGCTCGTAGCGCGCTTCATCTTCAGGAGCCGCCAGGAACACCAGCGTAAAACGGCCCTTTTCGTTCTCTTTGCGGCGCACTTCTTTCAGGCCGAGCAGGTCACAATAAAAGTGAAGCGAGGCGTCTAAGTCGCTGACACGTACCATGGTATGTAAAAACTGCATGTCATTTCCTCTTCATTGAAGGATGGTAAAAGTGAGTGGCTCATCAGTATAGAGATGTGCGGCAAAAGGTGCATAGCCCCATCAAAACATAGACAAGATTGCGACAATAAAATAAAAAACAGAAAGTCTGTACAATGATGCCATTGCTGTTGACTGATTTATTAGACGTCGCTACGCGCATGTCTAGGAGTGATTCCGTCTAATTAAGAGGAGAAGTGCGTGGATTCAATTACGCAAGCGGCGCTTGGTGCAGCAGTAGGTGGCGCCATATTAGGCAAGCGCCTGGGCCGTAAGGCCATGCTGATCGGTGCGGTCTTGGGCACCTTGCCTGACTTAGACGTTGCGCTGGACTACGGCGATGCCATTGCCAATGTCACCGAGCATCGTGGCTTCAGCCACTCACTGTTTGTGTTGACCGGCTTAGCCACGCTACTGGCCGTGCTGTGCGCTCGCTTTGCTCCCGCACGGGATATCTCGCTTGGCCGCTGGTGGTGCTTTTTTGCACTGATTTTAATCACCCACCCGCTGCTTGATTCACTGACAACTTATGGCACTCAGCTGCTTTGGCCATTAGACGCACCGCCCGCTGCCTGGCCGATTATTTTTATTATTGATCCGTTTTATACCCTGCCGCTGCTGATAGCACTGATCATTGGCTGCTTCTCGCACAAGGTGCGTGGGGCCTGTCGTACGGGGCTAGCGATATCCTGCGTTTACCTGTTGATGGCAGCGGGTGCCAAATGGAGTGTGGAGCAACGCCTTGAGCCGACACTGGCCGATGCGGACTTACAGGCTGCCCCCGTTCTAATCCAACCTACGCCGTTTAACATTGCGCTATGGCGCGCCACCGTCATTGATGAAGACCGCTACTACGAGAGCTTAATCAGCGTATTTGACCGTGACCGGCTACCCGCACTTGAGCCGCTGCGCCGCAACGTAGCATTGGAGGCCAGCGCACTAGAAGGGCCGCTGGGCCAGCGGTTGACCTGGTTTACAGGGCCATTTTTACGCTTTGAAACCCGCTTTATCGACGATAAAGAGACGCTAATTGCTACCGACATTCGACTCGGGTTTCCGGGGTTTCATCCGTTCAACTTCACCCTAGCGACCCGTGAGGGTGACCGTTGGGTGCCGGTGGAGATCAGCGAAGAGGTACGAACCCCTAGAGGCTTACATCTGGCCACACTGGCGCGGCTGGCTGCCCGGGCTGGCGGCGATATCTCGGCCCTGTGCGCCAGCGATTACGTAGAACCACAGTGGCGCGCAGAGCCGTTTCTGTACCGTTGCTAATGGGCCGGGTCGTGATGGCTAGGGCGTGATGACTAGGGCGCGATGCCCTGGCCGCACCCTTTGTACTGTTCGCCCCCTATGGTGAGCGTCACACGGGCGGGATAGGGCTCACCGCTCATGTCATCAAAGCAGGCACCCGACTCAATGCGTACGCGGAAAAACTGCTCGGCGTTGGCGTTCTCAATCACGACCCTGCCCGCTTGGTTATCCATCACGCTGACCATATAAGGCATGGTGGTGGTTTCGCTGCCGTAGTTGGTGGTCCAGGTCATGACAGGCGCATCGTTCGCCAGCTCAATCGACCAGCCCGGCTCGTTACCTCGCGCTAAAAACATCACGCCTGGGTGGCTTGATCGGGTTGCAATCTCCCTGTTAACTCCCTGTTGGCACTGCAGCTGCCCACGGGGCGTTTCAATTTGCGCCTGATCGCCGCGGTTCCAGAAGCTGATATCGCCATCCTGGTAGCGTGCTCCACTGGCGACCACGGCCTGAGGCAACCGCCATGCGCCGTGTAGCGACCACAGCCGCAGTTCTTCGCCATTGACGGCCGTGACTAAGTCTTGATTGGCAGGCTGGCAGTTCCAGGCTTGAAAGCGCTCGGCGCTACCGGGAAACAGCACCGAAGGCAGCAGCGGTGCGCTGCTCTGCACGCTGGTTTTTACCGGCGTTTGCGACGTTGGTGCAGGCGTGCTGGCAGCACAACCTGCCAGCAGTAAACTGGCAGCCGCCGCAGCGACGAGTGGTAATGAAGTGGCGTTAGCATTCATCAAACACGCTCCCTGTTATTTTCGTAGCCAGTGGCACTAGGTCATTTTTGTTTAAACGCGCTCAGGTCTTGCGGCTCAAACGTATCCACTTCTGCGGGTAGGCCTAACGCTTCGCGTTTGACCTTGACCTGCATTTTTTCCGCTAAACGCTCAGCGTCGTCATCGGTGGTGCGGCCATTCAGTTCTGCTAACTGGGCCATGCCCTGGTGGTAAAAGGTCAAAATATCCAGCGCTAAACGATTATCCTCTTCCACCGCGCGGCGCAGCGGCTGTAGGTAGCTGCTAATACGCGACAGGTGGTGCTTAAGCTGCCAAACATAGCGCATCTCGGTCATCCAAGGGCGCTCTCTAAGCGCAGCAAACATCGCGCTGGTGGCGAGCAGGCCAAGCAGTACGCCTAGCGCATTCAACCAAATGCTGCTGCCAAAGGTAGTGGTGAGGAGCATAGAAAACAGCAGGCCAAAAATAATCAGCTGCCCGGCCATCGCCACGCTGATGATGCGCGCTTTGCGCTGGTAAGACGCGGGGTCGTGCTGTTCAAGGGAAAAGGCCATGGCCAACCTCGTGATCAAAAGGAACTCTTATGATACGGGGCTGGCCGGGGCAGTCAACGCGCTAAAATGGGTACAAAAAATAATGGGTACGAAAAACTAAGCAATGCGCTCAGCGGCGGTTTTTAGCAGGCGCTCAGTGGTTTCCCAGCTGACGCAGGCGTCGGTGACCGAGACACCGTAACGCAGCGCGTTGGGCGCAAGCGCTTGCTTGCCTTCGAACAGGTGGCTCTCCAGCATCAGCGCGACCAAGTTGGCATCACCCGCCTGGCGCTGGGCTAATACATCCAGCATCACTTCGCTTTGGCGGCGGTGATCTTTGCGGGCGTTGGCGTGGCTGCAGTCCACCATCAAACGCGGATTCTGGCCCGCTTCGCGCAGCGTATTAACGGCGCTGCGTACATGGTGGGCTTGGTAGTTGGGCTCGCCGTGGCCGCCGCGTAGCACCACGTGGGTGTGCGGGTTGCCGGCGGTCTCCTGCATGATGGGGCGACCCTGGCGATCCATAGCGAAACGCTGATGGGAGTGGGCGGCAGCCTGCATGGCATCAATGGCCACCTGCACATCGCCGCTGGTGGCATTTTTGAATCCTACGGCGGCGCTAAGGTCGCTGGCCAGTTCCCGGTGCAACTGGGATTCCGTCGTTCGCGCCCCAATCGCCACCCAGCTCAACAGGTCATCCAGGTACGGGGCTAACATGGGCTGTAACAGCTCGGTGGCTACCGGCAGTCCACGGGAGGCGACGGCGTGCATAAGCTCACGGGAAAGGGCGATACCGCGCGGCATGTCGCCGCTGCCATCAAGATCAGGGTCGTAAGCCAGCCCCTTCCAACCTACCGTGGTGCGCGGCTTTTCAACGTATACGCGCATCACCGGCAAAATCTGCTCGCTGACCTCATCGCTAAGAGCGGCTAGACGATCCGCGTACTCCAGTGCAGCATCGGGGTCGTGGATCGAGCACGGGCCTACCACAACGAGCAAGCGGTCATCCTGCCCATTGAGAATGCGCTGTACCGCTTGGCGCTGATGGTCAATTTGTGCGCTGAGGGTGCTGTTCACCACCACCCGTTGACGCAGTTCAGCCGGTAGCGGTAGCGCCGTTGCAGACATTAGTGTGGAGGCCTGGGCAATAGAGGAACAAGCGGTGTTGATAGGGGCATTCATAGGTTAACTCTCCGAATTCGTATGACATAACGCGTGACATCGCATCAACAACTTGCCACCCAGGCGGGCACGGTCGGAGGTGGCCACTGGCACCAACCGCGCGTCGCTAAATCGCCAGCTATAGCCATAACCGATATAACGGATGGCGTTGAGGCTGGCGATGAAGTGGGCGCGGTAAGACATGGTGCAGCTCCTTAATAAATGACCTATGAAAATGAGTGTACGTAAAACGAAAGAAGCCCCGGTGGAGTTACCCACCGAGGCTTCTTTGCGTGCGGCAGGCAACCGAGGTGGTGTGCCTGTTGGCGCGACGTTAGGCGTCGGCCAGGGGCACACCGTGGCTAAACCAATACGCTGCATAATAACCAAATTGAGTAGCACCGACGCTCGCCCAAGCACACGCCACCGTTTCCGGTTTAGCGGTGACGCTTGATAGCAGCGTGGCGTGTAACATAGAGTTTCCTCAATCGGTTAATAACTAACTGTCTTTATCCTGCCTGCGCATTCGCTAAATGGCAACCGAGAATTGCACACGGATTGCCATCGGCCGGGGGATTAGCTGCCGAACGCTTGAATCCAGCCAATGGTGGCGGGCAGCGCGCTCATGCCGACTAGAATCACAATGCCGAGAATAATCGGCAGGATGCCAGAGTCATCTTTAAAGTTGTCGTCGTGATGGGCCATAACAGCCTCCTCGTTATCACTCGTTATTAATAGTGTTCACGGCTCACGCCGCACGCTAAAAAGAGACCGATTATTTTAGTGAGGGCGCGGGGCATAGGCAAATACATCCGAGAACATTCGCTCGCTGCTGCCCCCAAGACGTTCCAGTATATCGACACAGGCATACACCATGCCCGGCGAGCCTGACAAATAGATATCAAAGTCGCTGGGCGTGACCGGGGCGTTGGCAAGCTCACTCTCTAACACCAGATCAACGCGGCCCTGATGATGGGCAATACGCTCGCCCGGCGCCAATGGCTCGGTCAGCGGAAACTCTGTCACGGCATGGAACGCAACGTGGTCATACTGCTGCGCCCACTCACAGGCAAGGTCTTCTGCATAGAGATCGCGGTGCTCCCGATTCGCCCACCAGAGCGAAATAGGCCGCGAGGGCTGGTCGCGCAGCGCGGCTTCAACGATGGCTTTCATCTGGGCAAAACCGGTACCGGCGGCAATCAACAGCAGCGGACGCTCGCTTTGGGTATCCAGCACACAATCGCCGCTAGGCAGGCGCACGGTGAGCTGGTTAGCCACCTGCAGCAACTGGCGCAGGCGCTGTGAGTTATCCCGCTCAGGCCAGTGCTGAATCTGTAGTTCTAGCGTGCCATCGCCGCGATCACAGCTAGCAATCGAAAACGGTACCCAGGTAGCGTCATCTAATTTTATTTCTAGGTATTGACCGGGGGCGTGCTGCATTGCCTCGGCGCGCCCAGCGAGCGTTACCATAAACACGTCAGGATTTAGATCCTCAACGGCGGTAACTTGGCAGGTTAGCGTTTTACACGTTAACGTCCTAGCGCTCATGAAAGCCTCTTTGTGGAAAGTCGTTTAACCCGCACAGCGCACTAGCTATGGCGCGGCTTAGGCAACGGAATGTCGATACCCAGCTCATCCCAGCGCTCGTCAACGCGGGTTTTCACCGCCTCGTCCATGACAATGGGGGTGCCCCACTCACGGTCGGTTTCACCGGGCCACTTGTTAGTGGCATCCAGCCCCATTTTGGAACCAAGACCGGACACCGGCGACGCAAAGTCGAGGTAGTCGATGGGGGTGTTCTCTACCATCACCGTGTCGCGCGCCGGGTCCATGCGCGTGGTAATCGCCCACATCACGTCTTCCCAATTGCGCGCATCGACATCGTCATCCAGTACGATCACAAACTTGGTGTACATAAACTGACGCAGGAAGCTCCATACCCCCATCATCACGCGCTTGGCGTGGCCGGGATACTGCTTCTTCATCGTCACCACCGCCATACGGTAGGAGCACCCTTCCGGCGGTAAGTAGAAGTCGACGATTTCAGGAAACTGCTTGCACAAAATAGGCACGAACACTTCGTTTAGTGCGACACCTAAAATGGCAGGCTCATCGGGCGGACGGCCGGTATAGGTGGAGTGGTAAATCGCATCGCGGCGCATGGTCATCCGCGTCACGGTAAACACCGGGAAGTGGTCCACCTCATTGTAGTAACCGGTATGGTCACCAAACGGGCCTTCAGGTGCCATATCGTCGGGGTATAGAAACCCTTCGAGAATGACTTCAGCAGAAGCGGGGACATCAAGATCTGAATGCGCACACTTCACAAGCTCGGTGCGCGAACCACGCAGCAAACCCGCAAACGCGTATTCCGACAGCGTATCGGGTACCGGCGTCACTGCGCCTAAAATAGTCGCCGGATCAGCACCCAGCGCCACCGCCACGGGGAAGGGTTCACCGGGGTGAGCTTTTTGGAACTCAAGAAAATCCAAAGCACCGCCGCGGTGGGAGAGCCAACGCATAATCAGGCGGTTTTTGCCGATTTTCTGCTGGCGATAAATCCCCAGGTTCTGGCGTTTTTTATGCGGGCCTTTGGTAATCACCAGCGGCCAAGTAACGAGCGGTGCCGCATCGCCCGGCCAGCAGTGCTGGATCGGCAGCCGGCCTAGATCAACGTCATCCCCTTCGTACACCACTTCTTGGACGGGCGCGCGCTTAACGTTTTTCGGCCCCATGCTAAGCACTTGCTTGAAGATCGGCAGCTTATCCCAGGCATCTTTAAGACCTTTGGGGGGATCCGGCTCTTTTAAAAAGGCCAGCAGCTTACCCACTTCTCGCAGCGCTTCCACCGAATCCTGCCCCATCCCCAAGGCCACCCGTTTCGGCGTACCGAATAGGTTGCCCAGCAGCGGCATATCGTGGCCCTTCACGTTTTCAAACAACAGCGCAGGGCCACCAGCACGCAGGGTACGGTCGCAGATTTCGGTAATTTCTAGGTAGGGGTCAACTTCTGCCTTAATGCGCTTTAGCTCACCCTGGGCCTCTAGCGCCGCAATAAAGTCGCGCAAGTCGTTATACTTCAAAGCACTCTCCTTAACCCGGCTGTCAGACGCTGTCTTGCTAGTGCCGCAGCAATGTAGCGGCTTAGCGGCGCTTCATCGCTTCAAAGAATTCCAGATTCGTCTTGGTGTCTTTCAGACGATCAATCAGGAACTCGGTCGCTGCGGTGTCTTCCATCGGGTTAAGCAGCTTGCGCAAAATCCACATGCGCTGCATTTCATCTTCAGAGGCCAGCAGGTCTTCGCGACGCGTACCGCTACGGCGAATGTTGATTGCCGGGAACACGCGCTTTTCGGCCAGCTTGCGGTCAAGGTGCGCTTCCATGTTGCCGGTGCCCTTGAACTCTTCGAAGATGACTTCGTCCATTTTCGAGCCGGTATCCACTAGCGCGGTGGCAATAATCGTCAGGCTGCCGCCCTCTTCGATATTACGCGCTGCACCAAAGAAACGTTTCGGCTTTTCAAGCGCATGGGCATCAACACCACCGGTGAGCACCTTGCCAGAGCTCGGTACCACGGTGTTGTAGGCACGCGCGAGACGAGTGATAGAGTCGAGCAGAATCACCACATCTTTCTTGTGCTCTACCAAGCGCTTGGCCTTTTCGATGACCATTTCCGCCACTTGCACGTGACGGGCGGGCGGTTCATCGAAGGTAGAGGCTACGACTTCACCGCGCACGGTGCGCGACATCTCGGTGACTTCCTCCGGGCGCTCATCGATCAGCAGAACGATCAGGTGGCACTCAGGGTTGTTACGCGTAATAGAGGTGGCGATGTTCTGCAGCATCAGCGTCTTACCCGCCTTCGGCGGAGACACCAAAAGGCCACGCTGGCCTTTACCAATCGGTGCGGTTAGATCGATGATCCGAGCCGTGAGGTCTTCTGTCGACCCGTTGCCGATTTCCATGCGCAGACGATCATCCGGGAACAGCGGCGTTAAGTTCTCAAAGAGAATCTTATGCTTGGCGTTTTCCGGGCGATCAAAGTTGATCTGGCTAACTTTGAGCAGGGCAAAGTAGCGCTCGCCTTCTTTTGGCGGACGGATTTTGCCGGAAATGGAGTCACCTTTGCGCAGATTGAAACGACGAATCTGTGAAGGCGATACGTAGATATCATCCGGTCCGGCGAGGTACGAGCTGTCGGCGCTACGCAGGAAGCCGAAGCCATCCTGGAGAATTTCCAGCACACCGTCGCCATAAATATCCTCGCCGCTTTTGGCGTGTTTCTTGAGGATGGCGAAAATGATGTCCTGCTTGCGCGAACGGGCGAGGTTGTCGATACCCATTTCGCGGGCGATATCGAGCAGCTCGGGAACGGTTTTTTGCTTGAGTTCAGTGAGATTCATCGGTGTGTTAGAAAATTGCTCATGAAAGCTAGGCGCAAGGCGCCGGGAATAAGACAGGAGGCGTGGCCTAAATAATAGGGCTAAGCGCCGAGTGATGCGTTCAGAACCCGTCTAGGCACACGCTCAGGAAAAGTGCTTGGCAGTCACTGTCGCAATGCCTAAAGCGTCGTAAGTGGCATCATTGACTGTTTAGCATGAGGGTGCAAATAAACTAGTTAATCTGATTGGCACAGAAAGCAGTGTTTCAGAAAACAGTGTTTCAGCGGGTAATCTGACGACTTGGACATCTGGCTGATGCCATCTGGATACGTACTGCTCGGGACGCCCGAGTCAGTGCGCTTGTTAGACGAACAAGCCAACTCGGATCAAGCCAGTAGCTCGATGGTAGTCAAGGCCCGCGACAAACGCAAGCCTTTGGCAATTGACAATAGTCAGAGTGCGCCGCAACCTTGGCATAGCCCATTTGAAGGATAGCTCATGCCCAAGGACATTTCGCTCCCCATCGCCGCGCCCACTGCCGAATTTGAGAGTGGTGAACCGCAGCGCCTAGCCGCCATTGACCTGGGCTCCAATAGTTTTCACTTGCTCGTTGCCAACTACCAAAATGAGCGTTTACAGGTAGTTGCTCGCATGGGTGAAAAAGTCCAGTTGGCGGCAGGTCTTGACGAGAACGGTTACCTCAGCGAAGCCGCCATGCAGCGCGCGCTGGATTGCTTGAGCCGTTTTGCGCCGTTTTTAACCGACATTGAAGGACCCAACCTGCGGGTGGTAGGCACCAACGCCCTGCGCGATGCCCATAACAGCCAAGCCTTTATTGAGCGCGCTGAAGCTCAGCTTGGACACGCCATTGAGATTATTGCCGGACGCGAAGAGGCCCGCCTGATTTATTTAGGTGCCGCCCACGCCCTGGCGGAAAGCGGTCGCCGCTTGATTGTGGATATCGGCGGCGGCTCCACCGAGTTCATTATCGGTGAAGCCTTTGAGCCCAAGGCGCTAGAAAGCCTGCGCATGGGCTGCGTTACCTTTACCGGGCGCTTTTTTGCCGACGGCGAACTGACCGAAAAACGTATGCGTCGCGCCGAACTGGCCGCGCTTTCTGAGCTTGCCAATATTCAGCGCCCATACCAGCGACTGGGGTGGGATGACCCCGTCGGCTCCAGCGGAACTATCAAGGCCGCCGCCAGCGTGCTTTACGCCTACGGTGATACGCCCCAAGAAGGTGTGATTACCCGCAGCGGGCTGAAAAAACTGCGCGAGCGGCTGTTAAAGTGCAAGCAGTTGGATAAGGTGGAGTTAGATGGCCTTAAGCCAGATCGTGCCCGCGTATTCCCCGCAGGCATTGCGATCTTGAGCGCTATCTTTGAAGCCTTTGACCTGCATCAGATGCGCTTTGCCGACGGCGCTTTGCGTGAAGGCGTGCTGTATGACATGGCAGGCCGCAACAGCGCCGAAGACACCCGTTCCAAAACCCTCGATATGCTCAAACGAGTGTATGACGTCGATTCCCGCCAAGCAGAAAACGTGGCGGAAACCGCTAAACGGCTGTTTGCCGAGGTAAAGCAGCCATGGGGCTTAACCACTGAACAGGGCTACTATGTCAGTTGGGCGAGCCATGTCCATGAAATTGGACTGGCGATTTCCCATAGCCAGTTCCATCGCCATGGGGCTTACTTGCTAGAACATTCGGATCTCGCCGGGTTCTCCCGCCCCGAGCAGCGCTTGCTGGCGTTTTTAGTGCGCGCCCACCGGCGTAAATTCCCGCTAAAAGAGTGGCAGGCGCTGCCCGCCGCTCAACAGCAAAGCGCCGCTAAGCTGGCCCGGCTGCTACGCTTGGCCGTTTTGATCAACCATTCACGGCCAGAAGGCGCACCCGCACTTCCCTCTATCGCTGCCGACAGCAGCAGCGATGCGCTGACCATTACGCTGCCACCCAGCGAAGAGCCGACCCTGCTTAGCACCGATTTAGAGCAGGAGCAGGCGTTTATGGCCAGTGCAGGGTTTACGCTCAACCTAGAGACTGCCTCCTAGCGCTCAACCTGAAACGTGAACTTGAAAAGTAGCCCCTTCCGCCTGCCACAGCACGTTGGCCGGCGGTTGGAGCACGCCAAGACAACGCTCTCCCGCCATCACTACCATCATCCGCTCGCGCTCCCAGGGCGGTATGTCGCCCTCTTGTAACAAGCGCTTTAGATCGCGCCGACCACGGCCAGGCAGCACAAGCACCTCCCCACCCTGTCGCCAACGCAGCATGAGCGGTTCTGCTTGGAACACATCGCCTTCCAGACGAAGCTGCAGCGGCCCAAGCGGAGTGCTCACTCCCGGCTCTCCGTTCCAAGGCGTCTGCCAATCCGGCAACGCAGCCAACGCCGTCATAAGATACAGCCTGCGCCGCCACACCCGCGCCTGAACGCCTGGCCACTCCACCAACACCTGCGCATCTTGGGACGCCATGAGCTGGCGAATCAGGCTATCAAGACGCGCCTGGGGCGGCGTGGGCAACTCTAGCTGTTGGCAGAGCGTGCGTATCAGCAGCCGCTGGCGGGGCAACGGCAATGCGGCCAGCGCCGCTGCATTTAAGCAACCAGGGCTCAGCCTCAGCGTTGCCAGCTCCTCGCTAGCATAGCTGGCGAGCAGCGCGTCGGCCTCACCGGCCAAGCCAGCGCTCTGCGCCAGCGAGCGCACCGCACCGGGCCAGCGCTGAGTCAGCGTTGGCAGTACGTCATGGCGCAAGCGGTTACGATCCAACGCAAGATCACGGTTGGTAGGGTCTTCGCACCAGGTAAGCGACAGGGCGTGAGCCGTATCCGCCAGCGTTTGGCGGCTGACGCTAAGCCAAGGGCGCAGCAGAACGATGCCACACCACTCCCGGCGATACGGCATGCCCGCCAGGCCACGGATGCCACTGCCACGCAGCGCTGCCAGTAACAAGGTTTCCGCTTGGTCATCCTGATGCTGACCAAGCCATAGCGTGTCACCCGGCTGCACATACTTTGCAAAGGCCGCGTAGCGAGCGCGCCTAGCGGCGCCCTCTACCCCTTCGCCTTGCGATTCAATCGCCACACGCTCAACCGTCAGCGGCACATCAAGGTGCTGACACAGTCGTTGGCAGTGAGACTCAAAGTCGGCCGCCGCTGCCTGCAGGCCATGATTAACGTGCAGAGCGTGCAGGCGGTAACCACTGCTGTGGCAGACCTGTGCCGCCAGCGTCAGCAGCAGCGACGAGTCCAAACCACCTGAGAGCGCGACCCAAACACGACGCCCCGGCGGGGTCTCCGCCAGGGCGTCATTCAGCAGGCTTAAAAGCGGGTTAGGCGGCTGGGGCGCCATAACTCATCAAACGCTTATAGCGACGCTCCAGCAGTGCATCGGTATCCAGCGACTGCAGGCGGTCAAGGCTTGCCGTCAGTGCCTCTTTCACACGCGATGCGGTATCCACAGGGTGCCGATGGGCACCGCCCAACGGCTCTTTGATA
Organism: Halomonas sp. SIMBA_159; assembly: GCF_046536035.1. Taxonomy (NCBI): domain Bacteria; kingdom Pseudomonadati; phylum Pseudomonadota; class Gammaproteobacteria; order Oceanospirillales; family Halomonadaceae; genus Halomonas; species Halomonas sp. SIMBA_159. The sequence continues at coordinate 42,799 of NZ_JAWJBT010000002.1, read as the reverse complement.
AGCGAGTCTACAAAGCCCAGCTCTTTTAAGCGCTCAGCGGTAATCCCCATGGCCTGGGCCGCGTCTGATGCTTTTTCGGCACTCTTCCACAAAATGGAGGCGCAGCCTTCCGGCGAAATCACTGAGTAGGTGGAGTACTGCAGCATGTGCAGTTCGTCGCACACCCCAATCGCCAGCGCGCCGCCGGAGCCGCCCTCGCCCACCACTGTGGAGATAATCGGCGTTTTCAGGCGTGACATGACGGCCAAGTTATAGGCGATGGCTTCTGACTGACCGCGCTCTTCCGCATCGATACCGGGATACGCACCGGGCGTATCGATAAACGTCAGAATGGGCATTTTAAAGCGCTCGGCCATCTCCATCAGGCGGCACGCTTTGCGGTAGCCTTCAGGGCGCGGCATGCCAAAATTACGGCGCACTTTCTCTTTAACATCGCGGCCTTTTTGGTGGCCAATCACCATCACCGGCGCATCGTTTAGGCGCGCAACGCCGCCAACGAGGGCGGCGTCATCGGCGAAATTACGGTCACCGTGAAGCTCATCAAAATCGGTGAAGACATGCTCTAAATAGTCCAGCGTGTAAGGGCGCTGGGGGTGCCGCGACAGCTGAGACACCTGCCAGGGCGTCAAGTCTTTGAAGATCGACTCGGTTAGCTTACGACTCTTCTCTTCTAAGCGTGAAATCTCATCAGAAAGATTCACCTGGCTGTCGGAGCTAACCAAACGCAGCTCCTCAATCTTTGCCTGGAGTTCGGCAACGGGCTGTTCAAAATCAAGATAATTTGGATTCATCGGCTCTGCCTGTAAATGAGCATTCAATGGTAAGTATTATCGCACCCTGACCCCGCCACGCAAGGCACTGGCTCTTCAATTCACGCGCGAGCCCTATCATAGGGTTCGGAAAGAGCACAGGGTTCGGAAAGAGGCTCGCGCTGATCGGTTAACGGTAGCGAAGCTGCACGCCCACTTGGCCCTGCACATCACGCAGAGCCAGCAGCAGGTCATCGCTGGGCGACACCTTCCACTCATCGGCCAACGCTAACCAGGCCACGGCGTCAGGGTGGCGGTATTGAAGGCGGACGGGTAGGCCTGCTTCATCCCGGAAGGGGGTCAGGCTATCTCGTAGGCTCTCTACCAAACGCCCGTTAATCTGCACGGCATCGAGGGCGAGCTCAACGGCTTGGCCGTAGCGTACTCGCGCGGTCACCATAGGCGTGACATCTTTGCCCCGCAGGCGCAGGCCACCGGAGAAATCATCGCTGGAGACTTCGCCCTCTACAATGATGACCTGATCAGATTCAATTTGGCCGCGCAGTTGCTCAAAGAGTTCACCAAACAGCGACGCTTCAATGCGACCGGTACGATCATCCAGGGTGATAAACGCCATGGTATCGCCGCGTTTGGACTTCATAGTGCGCATGGCGACCACGAGGCCAGCGACCCGCTGGGGCTCGCGGGAGGGTTTTAAGTCGCTAATACGTGTGGAGACAAAGCGCTTCAGCTCGCGCTCATACTCATCAATAGGATGTCCGGTGAGGTACAGCCCCAGGGTGTCTTTTTCACCGGATAAGCGTTCACGGTCCGTCCACTCACGCGCATGTAGGTACTCGGCGTAGACATCGCTGGCCTCTTCCTCGTTAGAAAAGGCATCGCCAAACATGTCCAGCATACCCAGGTTCTGGTTGGCGTGATTCTGAGCGGCGGCTTTGAGCGCATCTTCCATCGCCGCAAACAGCACGGCGCGGTTGGGACCCAGGTTATCTAGCGCGCCAGAGCGAATCAGCGCTTCTAGCGTGCGCTTGTTCATCCGCTTCGGGTCAATGCGACGGCAGAAGTCGAACAGATCTTTGTACGGGCCATCAGCTTGTCGCGCTTCCACAATCGCGCCAATCGGCCCCTCACCAACGCCACGGATAGCCCCTAGGCCGTAAACCACGCGGCCTTCCGTATCCACGGTAAACTTGTAGCCACCTACGTTGACGTCGGGCGGTGTCACGGTGAGCTTTAGGTGGCGACACTCTTCAATCAGCGGCACTACCTTGTCCAGGTTATCCATCTCCGTGGACATTACCGCCGCCATAAACGGCCCCGGATAGTGGGCTTTCAGCCAGGCGGTTTGATACGACACCAGTGCGTAGGCCGCAGAGTGCGACTTGTTAAAACCGTAACCGGCAAATTTTTCTACCAGATCGAAGATGTTACCGGCCAGATCTTTATCAATGCCGTTGGCCGCGCAACCTTCCATAAAGCCTGCCCGCTGCTTGGCCATCTCTTCGGGCTTCTTCTTACCCATGGCGCGGCGCAGCATATCGGCCTGCCCCAGGGTATATCCGGCCATCACCTGAGCAATCTGCATGACCTGCTCTTGGTAGAGAATGATGCCGTAGGTGGGCGTTAGCACCGGTTTTAACAGGTCGTGCTGGTAATCCGGGTGTGGATAAGAGACTTCTGCCCGGCCATGCTTACGGTTGATAAAGTCATCTACCATGCCCGACTGCAGCGGGCCAGGGCGGAACAGCGCCACCAGGGCGATCATATCGTCCAGGGAGTCGGGCAGCAGGCGCTTAATAAGCTCCTTCATACCGCGGGATTCCAGCTGGAAAACCGCCGTGGTCTCTGCCCGTTTGAGCATCTCAAAGGTTTTGCCGTCATCCAGCGGGATGGCGTCAATATTGAGCGGCCCTTGGCCGTTCACGTCACGTACCTTGTCCACCATCTCAAGCGCCCAGTCGATGATGGTGAGGGTACGCAGGCCCAAGAAGTCGAATTTGACCAGCCCGGCGTCTTCGATATCGTTTTTATCGAACTGCACCACTAAGCCCGCGCCGTCTTCATCGCACAACAGCGGTGAAAAGTCGGTGAGCTTGGTCGGTGCAATCACCACGCCGCCCGCGTGCTTACCGGTGCCACGGGTCGTACCCTCAAGCTTGAGGGCCATTTCCCAGATCTCTTCGGCCTCTTCGTCGTTGCCAATAAACTCTTTAAGCGCGGGCTCTTGCTCAATGGCCTTGGCCAGCGTCATGCCCACTTCAAAAGGAATTAGCTTCGAGAGCTTGTCGCCCAGCGAATAGGGTTTGCCCTGGGCACGGGCCACATCGCGCACCACCGCCTTCGCGGCCATGGTGCCAAACGTGACGATCTGAGAAACCGCGTTGCGGCCATAGCGGTCGGCTACGTACTCAATAACCTTGTCACGCTTCTCCATGCAGAAATCGACGTCAAAGTCGGGCATGGAGACACGTTCGGGGTTAAGAAAGCGCTCAAACAGCAGGTCGTAGCCAATAGGGTCTAGATCGGTAATTTTTTGCGCGTAGGCCACCAAAGAGCCTGCACCGGAGCCACGCCCCGGGCCCACCGGCACGTTGTTATCCTTGGCCCACTGGATAAAGTCCATCACGATCAAGAAGTAGCCAGGAAAGCCCATCTGGATAATAACGTTCAGCTCGAACTCCAACCGGTCGCGGTAGCGCTGGTCAATCTCGCGGAACGCTTCGCTATCGCGCGGATACTGCTCGGCGGGGAACAGAAAGTCGAGCCGCTCGGTGAGGCCATCATGGGAGACCTTGCGGAAGAATTCATCCTGGGTCATGCCTTCAGGGATACCGAACTCTGGCAGGAAGATCTCTCCCAGGCGCACATTAACGCTGCAACGCTCGGCAATCATCACGCTATTTTCTAGCGCCTCGGGGATATCGGCAAATAGTGCCGCCATCTCCTCCGGGCTTTTCAGGTACTGCTCTTCGGTGTAGCGGCGCTCGCGGCGGGGGTCATCTAGTGCCTTGCCTTCACCGATGGATACGCGTGTTTCGTGGGCCCAGAAGTCTTCCCGCTCCAGAAAGCGCACGTCGTTAGTGGCGACAACCGGCGTGTTCGTCTCGATAGCCAGTTGAACGCTGGCATGCACACAGTCCTCTTCCAGCGGGCGACCGGTGCGAATCAGCTCTAAATAGAAGCGGTCGGGAAAGGCCTGCTGCCACTCTTCTAGCAGTAGCCGTGCTTCCCGCTCATGCTCGGAGAGCAAGTGGCGGCCAATCTCGCCCTCTCGACCACCCGACAGCGCGATGAGCCCTTCGCTTTGTGCCAGCACCCACTGTTTATCAAGAATCGCCCGCCCCTGGCGCTGGCCGTCAGTCCACCCTTTGGAGATCAGCTCGGTGAGATTGCGGTAACCCACATCGTTCATCGCCAGCAGCGTAATACGGTAAGGGTGCGCCTCATCGTGAGGGTTCGAGAGCCATAAATCGCTGCCGATGATGGGTTTGAGCCCTGCGCCCTGGGCGGCTTTGTAGAACTTTACTAAACCAAACAGGTTCGTCTCGTCGGTGAGCGCCAGCGCCGGCATCCCGCGCTCAGCGGTCGTACTGACCAGCGACTTGAGCTTAACCAAGCCATCGACCAGGGAGTATTCACTGTGCAAACGAAGATGAACGAACGGAACCGTCATGAGACTCTCAGCATAAAACGCTAGATAAATAGAAAAAAGCTTACAGCAGCGCTAGCTGGCGCTGAACCGGAGCAAAGCTTTTACGGTGCTCGGCCAACGGGCCGTGGGCTTGCAGGGCCGCTAGGTGCTCTTTCGTCGGATAGCCCTTGTGGCGGGCAAAGCCATACTCAGGATAGCGCAGATCCAGCGCCACCATCTGTGCGTCACGCACGACTTTCGCCAAAATAGACGCGGCGGCAATAGCCGGATGACGAGCATCCCCCTTCACCACCGCTTGGCCCGGCAGCGCGTGTCCCGGTAGCCGGTTGCCATCGACCAGCAGATACTCCGCCTGGGGCGCTAACGCATCCACTGCGCGGCGCATGGCCAGATGTGTCGCGTGATAGATATTGAGCGAGTCGACCTCTTCTGCGCTGGCCTCTGCCACTGCAAAGGCCAGCGCATGCTCACGAATCTGCACATCCAGCGCTTCGCGCCTGCGGGCAGTAAGCTTTTTAGAGTCTGTTAAGCCGTCAATGGGGGCTTTAGGATCAAGAATCACGGCGGCAGCGACCACGCTGCCCACCAGCGGCCCCCGGCCGACTTCGTCAACGCCTGCCAGGAAGTCCCCCGTGTACTCCACCACCAGCGGTGGAAAATCACTCGGCTTAAGCGCCATCGGCTGTCGCCTCCAGCGGTTCGCCTGCTACCAAGGACGTAATGGCCTGCGCGGCGCGCTCACTTGCCGAGCGCTGTAGGTTCGCATGCATCGCGGCAAAGCGCGCTTCCAGACCGTGGCGTATATCGTCATTACTCAATAGCTGGCTTATCTGCTCGGCTATTGCTTCTGGGGTGGCTGCGTGCTGAATCAGCTCGGGCACCACGCTCTCCTGGGCAATCAGGTTAGGCAGCGAGATCCACTGTGTTTTGACCAGCCGCTTGGCGAGCCAGTGGGTGGCAGGGGCCATCTTATACGCGACAAGCATGCCGCGATGGCACAGCATGGCCTCTAACGCCGCCGTGCCAGAGGTCAGCAGTACCGCGTCGCTGGCCACCATCGCCTCGCGGGCTTGCCCCTCCAACAGCGTTACCTGCTGGGTTAATGCGGGGTAATTGGCCAGCAGCTGGCTTAGCTCGGTATGACGCTGCGCGGTCGCCGCTGGAATGACTACCTGCAAGCTTGGATGGCGCTGGCAGAGCAGCGTGACCGCGGCTAGAAACGTAGCGCCCATAAAGCGAATTTCATTGCCACGGGAACCCGGCAGCAGTGCTAACACCGGCGTATCTGGTGCTAAACCTAGCGCCTGTCGAGCACTGTCACGATCATTCTCTAGGGGCAATTCATCGGCTAGCGGATGGCCAACAAAGGACACCGGCACCTGATGGCGATGGTAAAAATCGGCTTCAAACGGCAGCAGTGTGAGCATGAGATCCACGGCCTTGGCGATTTTTTTCACTCGCCCCTGGCGCCACGCCCATACCGACGGGCTAACGTAATGTGCCGTTTTCAGTCCTGCTTCCCGCAGCTGCTTTTCCAGCCCAATATTGAAGTCGGGAGCATCGATACCGATCATGATATCCGGCTGCCAAGCCAAAGCTTCCTCACGCAGAGTACGACGCACGCGCAGCAGCTCAGGAAGGTGCTTAAGCACCTCCACCAGCCCCATCACCGAGAGGGTTTCCAGCGGGAAGCGGCTTTCAAGGCCCTGCGCTTCCATACGCGGGCCACCCATGCCGCGAAACTCCACCGTAGGATGACGGGCACGCAGCTCGCGCATTAAGCCAGCGCCTAAGATATCGCCAGAGAGCTCGCCTGCCACAAGATATACACGCTGCAATGTCATAGTGACGGGAAAACCAATTAGGTGTGAGTATTAACGCACAATGCCGCGTGTCGAGCGCTCAATAGAGTCAGCAAACAGAGTGACTTCAGGGATGTCAAAGCGGCTACGCATATCGCTGATGGCTTGCTCAACCGTTAACCCTTGGCGGTACACCAGCTTGTAAGCAGCGGTAAGTCCGGCAATGGCTTCGCGGCTAAACCCACGACGCTTTAGACCGACCAAGTTAAGTCCACGGGCTTCAGCGGGGTTGCCGTTGATCATGACAAAAGCGGGGGTATCTTTGGTGATAATCGAACCACCGCCTGCCATGGCATGGTCGCCAAAGTGACAGAACTGATGCACCGCTGCCAGGCCGCCCAAAATAGCGTGGTCGCCCAGGGTCACGTGCCCGGCCAAGGTCACTTGGTTGGCGAGAATACAGTCATTGCCTATCACGCAGTCATGCCCTACATGTACGTAGGCCATAAACAGGTTGCGTGAGCCAATGGTGGTTTCGCTACGATCTTGGACGGTACCGCGATGCAGGGTCACCCCTTCACGAATCACGTTATCGTCGCCCATCACTAGACGCGTTGGCTCGCCTGCGTATTTTTTATCCTGGCAATCTTCACCCACGGAGGCAAACTGGAAGATGCGCGTACGCTCACCCAGCACCGTGGGGCCTTTCACCACCACGTGGGGACCAATGATAGAGCCAGCGCCAATCGTGACGTCTGGCCCAATCACGCTAAACGGGCCGACCTCAACGTCGTCAGCAAGCTGAGCCGACGGGTCAACCAGTGCAGTAGGATGTATCAAGCCACCTTCCTCTCAGCACAAATGATTTCTGCCTCACACGCCAGCTCACCGTCTACCGTGGCGCGACAGGCGAATTTCCAAATACCGCGCTTGCCACGAATAACGTTCGCTTCAAGCGTGAGCTTATCGCCGGGCATCACAGGACGCTTAAAGCGCACGTTGTCACTACCTACAAGATAATAGACGTAGCCATCAGCTGGCAGTTTATTGACGGTTTTAAAGCCTAGAATACCGCACACCTGCGCCAACGCTTCCACTACCAGAACACCCGGCATAATGGGGTGATGAGGAAAATGGCCGTTAAAGAAAGGCTCGTTGATGCTCACGTTTTTGTACGCAACGATGGATTCGCCCACGGTTAACTGCGTGACTCGATCCACCAGCAAAAACGGGTAGCGGTGGGGCAAGTATTCGCGAATTTCGTTGATATCCATAACCATCGTAACGACCTCTAAAATGACAAAAGGCCTGAGCAGTATCAGGCACGCACCAGTAATCCTACTGGTAAAAAGGCAGTGGATTATAACCTGCTGCTATTCAGCCTCAAGCCACTCCCCTGGAAATCCTTCTTTCTTTACGATTCTCGTTGGCTTTTTTCCATTCGGGCCAGCCGCTTGGCAATATCATCAAGCTGCTTAAAGCGCACCGCGTTCTTGCGCCATTGCGTGTTGCTCATGGCACCGGTACCCGAGGAGTAAACCCCCGGTTCGTGAATAGAATTAGTCACTAAGCTCATGCCCGTCACTTGAACTCCATCACAGATGGTCAGGTGGCCTGACAGGCCCACGCCGCCGCCCAGCATGCAGTGTTTGCCTACCTTGGTCGACCCGGCAATCCCCACACAGCCCGCCAAGGCGCTGTGGTCGCCAATCGTCACGTTATGGGCAATCTGTACTTGGCTATCGATTTTGACATCGTTGCCAATCACTGTATCCCCCAGCGCGCCACGGTCAATGCTGGAGCAGCTGCCCACTTCCACATCGTCGCCAAGCACGACGCCGCCAAGCTGGGCAATTTTGTGCCAGCCTGCGCCGTCGTGGGCAAACCCAAAGCCGTCACCGCCAATCACACAGCCGCTTTGCAGAATACCGCGCTTACCCACCACGACTCCGTGGCATACCGTCACATTGGCATGCAGGCGCGTATCATCACCAATGAGACAATCCGCACCGATCACGCTGCCTGCTCCCACTACCACGCGGTCTCCCAACACCACGCCTGCTTCAATCACCGCATTGGCTTGCACCGAGACGCCTTCACCCAGCTTAACGCTGTCTGCTACCACGGCAGTAGGGTGCACGCCTGCCACGTCACGGGCGGGCAGTGGGTCAAACAGCTGCGATAGTTTGGCATACCCCAAATAGGGGTTATCCATTTCCAAGCGGGGCACCGGGCAGTTTTTACCGTGCTCAGGATGCAGCAACACAGCGGCTGCCTGGGTATTGGCAAGGTCTTTTAAGTACGCACGATTGGCCAAAAAAGCGATTTGGTCTGACGTTGCTTCCTTGAGCGTTGCCAGACCACGAATGGGGCGGTCGGCGTCGCCTTCGAAATCAACGTTCAGATGACGTGCGATATCCGCAAGGGTGAGGTAGTGAGAAGCGTGCGTCATGGGAGCCCAAGGAAGCAGTGGTGCGGCTAAGCCGCACCATCAGTCGTTAAATTAGTTCAGCGAATCAAAAATCTGGGTGACTTCGTTCGTCACATTGGGCAAATCCGTGGAGGAGTGCAATACGCCCTGCGGTTCCACGAGTACGTCAATGTTGTGACGCTCGAGCACCTGCTCAACCGCCTGCTCAAGTTTAGATTCGGCGCTTTCGAGGAACTGCTGCTCAGAGGCCTGCTGGGCCTGCAGCACTTCACGACGAAGCTGCTCAAAGCGACCGCCCTTCTGCTGAAGCTCAGCAATCAACGACTCACGCTCTGACTGAGACATGGTCTCGCCCTGCTGCTGTAGGCGGGTTTGCAGCTGCTGTAACTCGCCCCCTAGCGCTTCAGCTTCGCGCTGCTGACTACCGATTTGCCCTTCCAACTGGCTCAGTGAGGATTGGGCCGATTGGGTGTTCATTAGCGCGGCGCGCCAATCCAGCACGGCGACTTCGGCAGCATAGGCAGGTAGGGTCATCGCCCCAAACAGACACACAGCGGCGGTCAGTTTACGCATCATTGTTGTACTCCTAAATTAGAACGTTTGACCCAGCGAGAACTGGAAGAACTGCGTATCGTCACCACTTTCGTCGTTCAGCGGCTCAGCCACACTAAAGGTCAGCGGACCTACCGGCGTCAACCAAGAGAGACCAACGCCTACACTGTAACGCAAGTCGCCAAAGTCGACGCCTGAGCTGCACTGTTGGCGTCCTGCATCCGCTTCGAGCACGTCGTAGCATGAGCTTAAGAAGGTGTTACCTGCATCCACAAACAGCGAGGGTTGAACCGAGCGCTGGTTTTCCACAAACGGCATGGGGAAAAGAATTTCCGCTGTGCCTTCCACGATCACGTTACCACCCAGAGTGCGGTCACGACCGCCTTCGCGGGCAGGCGTTGTACGCTGGCCCAAGGTGTTCGACGTAAAGCCACGCACCGAGCCTAAGCCGCCCGCATAGAAGTTTTCATAGAACGGGTAAGGGTCGTTACTGCCCAGCGTGTCGGCGTAGCCCAGGTTACCGCTAAACTTCATCGCCCAGGTTTCGTCATCGTTAAACGGGAACAGCTGCTGAGCGCGGGCCTGAAGCTTGTAGTACTCCGCATCGCTGCCTGGCACCCCGGTTTCAAGCGAAACGCGCTGGTAGTTACCGGCGGTGGGCATAATGCCGCGGTTCAGGTTGTTACGCGTCCAGCTAGCAGTCAACTTAAGGCTTTGCGCATTCTCGCCCTGATCTTCCACATAGCGACGGATTTCCGAGGCGGTGTCGAAGTAGGTCTTCACCGTGACATCTTCAACGCTGGCACCAAAGTTCAGACGAGACAGCTCGCTGATGGGGTAACCAAAGTTGATACCGGCGCCGTACGCGTCGGTCGAGAAGGTTGAGATATCGGAGTCGGCGTAGTCGGTTTCGCGGTAGAACAGGTTGTACCCGCGAGAGATGCCGTCCAGGGTCCAGTAAGGATCGGTGAAGGCAAAGTTGACGCTGGTAAAGGTATCACTGCGCTGAGCACCGATATTGACGCGGTTACCGGTTCCTAGGAAGTTGTTCTGGGCCAGGCCAACCCCGTAGATGACACCCGCACTTTGTGAGAAGCCGACGCTGGCCGAGACCGAACCAGAGGGCTGCTCTTCCACGTTATAGGTCACATCCAGCAGGCCAGGCTCGCCCGGTACCGGCTGAGTATCGACTTCCACCTGACTGAAGAAACCCAAACGCTCTAGACGCTGGCGGGACTGGGTAATGGACTCCGTCGAAGCAGGTGCGCCTTCCAACTGAATCATTTCCCGGCGCAGCACTTCGTCTTGAGTCGTAGTGTTGCCATAGAATTCGATACGGCGAACATAAGCGCGCTGGCCTGGATTGACGGCAATGACGAGATCAACGGTTTCACCGTCATCCGCCACTTCAGGCACACCCTGAACTTCTGCAAACGCGAAGCCCTCGGCCCCTAGACGCTGGCGCAGCGCTTCGGTGGAGGCATTAACATCACCGCGGGAGAAGATATCACCGCTGTTGATTTCGAGCAGATTGCGGGCTTCGTTTTCGCTGATCTGTAGGTCACCGGCAAAACGAATATCACCAACGCGATACTGACTGCCTTCATCAATGTTGAGGGTGATGAAGATTTCTGATTTCTCAGGCCCAATCGATACCTGAGTAGAAGTAACATCAAAATTGACGTAACCACGGTCTAGATAAAACGAACGCAGCCGCTCGATATCACCGGAAAGCGCTTCACGGGAGTACTCATCCTTGGAGAACCAGCCAAAAATACGCCCCGGACGGTCGTTGAGTTCGAAGACTTCGCGCAGAGTCTCATCGTCGAAGTCCTGGTTGCCGACGATATTGATCTGACGAATTTTGGCCACTTCGCCTTCGTTGATATCAATGTTGACCTGAACGCGACCCTCATCGATCTCTTCTACGTCAACATTGATACCGGCACTGTAGCGCCCCTGGGCTTGATAAACGCCCTCAAGCTCACGCTCGATTTCCTCTAGAGTAGAGAGCTGCAGCACCTGACCTTCCGACAGCCCAGATTCACGCAAACCGTTGCGCAGGTCTTCATCGGAAATCTGGTCGTTGCCTTCAATGTTCAAGCGCGCGATGGTTGGCCGCTCGACCACTTGGATCACCAGCACATCGCCTTCCCGGGCTAACGAGACATCTTCAAACAGTCCAGTGGCGAACAGGTCGCGGGCAGCAGCGGCTAGCTGCTGCTCGTCGACGCGGTCATTAGCGCTAACGGGGAACGCATTAAAGACCGAGGCGGCAGATACCCGCTGCAGTCCTTCCACACGAATGTCTGAAACATCAAAAGATTGTGCTTGGGCGCCGCTGGCGCCTACCAGCAAGAGTGCCGCCATTCCAAGGGTCTTGATTTTCATGCAGTCAGTTCGCTCGCGTTGGTCTGCCCGTCGGTTAAGACAGGCACCATATACATTTGTGCAGGCAGATGACAAGGCATCCTGCGCGCTACACGCGTTATTACCACAGGCGCATCAAATCGAAATAGAGCGCCATCAGCATCAGGGTGCCGACCATGGCAATCCCGATGCGCAGCCCTATCGCTTGCGTTTTCTCAGATACTGGCCGCCCACGTAAGACCTCGACAAAATAATAAAGCAGATGTCCGCCGTCGAGCACCGGGATGGGCAGCAAATTCAGCACCCCTAGACTAATCGAAAGATACGCTAGAAAGCCCACAAAGGCTTCTACCCCAGCACGTGCCGAATCACCCGAAATTTGCGCAATGGTAATCGGCCCAGACAGATTAGAGGGCGAAATTAATCCCACCAACATCTTACGAATAGCATCCACTGTCAGCAGTACCATCTCTCCGGTACGCGACAGCGCTTGGCCTACGGCCTCAATCGGTCCGTAGCGAATTTCGCGCTGTAATGACTCAGGCCAGCTAAACGGCTGTGCACCGGCACCAATGTACCCAACCTCGTCACCACTCTCCAGCGTATTACGCCCTGGGGTGAGCGAAAGGGTGTCTTCTTCACCATTGCGCTGGTAGCCAACGGTCAGCGTCTCACCGGCACTCTCACGAATAACCGCGACGAACTGCATCCAGTCATTAATGGGCTCGCCGTTGAGGGAGATAATCTGGTCACCTGTTTCAAGCCCGGCTTCCGCTGCGGCCTGCCCTGCCACCACTTGGCCCAGAATGGCGGGCACATCGGGTCGCCAAGGTGAGAAGCCAAGGCTTTGCAGCGGCTGTGGTGGATCCTGGCGAACCATGTAGTCGTTAAGCGGAAGCTGGTAACTGCGCGCGGCGCTAGCGCCTTCCGGCACTGCCTCAATGGTTAAATCACCGCTAAAGCCAATCATGGAGACCAGTTTTAGATTGATCTCTTCCCAGGAGCGCATCGCATCACCCTGGATAGCGGTAATCTCGCTGCCCTGCTCAAGCCGCGCTTCTGCTGCGGGCGAGTTGGGAGTAATGTCGCCTACCAGCGGCGCTACCGTGGTCGTACCCGCCACAAACAGCGCCCAGTAAGCCACAATAGCCAGCAAGAAATTGGCGATGGGGCCAGCCGCTACGATGGCAATACGCTGCCACACGGTCTTGCGATTAAACGCTTGGTCTAGCTGCTCTTCTGGCACGGGCGCTTCGCGCTCATCGAGCATTTTGACGTAGCCGCCCAACGGAATGGCCGCTACTGCAAACTCAGTGCCGTGACGATCCACCGTCGACCATAGCGGCTTACCGAATCCGACGGAAAAACGCAGCACTTTGACGCCGCAGCGACGCGCGACCCAAAAGTGACCAAATTCATGAAACGTCACCAACAGCCCCAGCACGACGATGACGGCTAAAATGTTCTGTATCAGGCCCACTTGTTGCTCCTTTGCACGACGCGCTGCTCAACGATAGCTGAAGCTAAGCGGTTAACTGGCGTATGGTGAGTGCCGCTTGCTCTCGCGACCAGCGGTCTGCAGCAAGCACACGCTCAAGGGAATCAGCCTGCCCGGGATAAGGCATCGCCATGACCTTGGCCACTACCTCTGGAATTGCACCAAAGGTAATATCGCCGGACAAAAAAGCGTCAACGGCAACTTCATTAGCAGCATTCAGCACTGCTGAGGCCGCTCCACCCGCCTGCATCGCTTCACGCGCCAAGCGCAAGCAGGGAAAGCGCGTTTCATCCGGGGCTTCAAAATCGAGTCGTGCGACTTGGAACAAATCAAGCGCTTCAACCCCGGCATCAATTCTTTCAGGCCACGCCAACCCGTAAGCAATCGGTGTCCGCATATCGGGGTTACCCAGCTGGGCGATCACCGAGCCGTCGTCATAGGCCGCCATGGAGTGGATCACGCTTTGCGGGTGCACCACGACCTGAATTTGCTCCGGGGTAGCATCAAACAGCCAGCAGGCTTCAATTAACTCAAGACCTTTGTTCATCAGCGTCGCGCTGTCGACAGAGATCTTGCGCCCCATGGACCAGTTGGGGTGGGCACAGGCCTGCTCAGGCGTAGCGCGAGCAATCTCTTCCGCCGACCAGCCGCGAAACGGCCCGCCCGATGCAGTAAGTAACAGCTGACGCACGCCGTGCATGGCTAACCCACCGCGATGCTCGCTGGGTAGACACTGGTAAATAGCATTATGTTCAGAATCAATCGGCAGAAGCGTCGCGCCGGAGCGCGCCACGGCGTCCATAAACAGTGCCCCGCTCATCACCAGGGCCTCTTTATTGGCCAGCAGTACACGTTTACCTGCCTCAGCCGCTGCCAGTGCAGGCAACAGGCCTGCCGCTCCCACAATAGCGGCCATAACAGCATCGACTTGAGGCGCACGAGCCACGTCACAAAGCGCGTCAGGCCCTGCTGTGGCAACGGTTGCCAGCCCTGCATCGCTAAGCGCCTGCTGTAACCACTGCGCATCCGCTTCGCTATCCAACACGGCAAATTGCGGGCAATGCGTGCGGCACTGTTCCAACAGCGCTTCTTTAGAGGTGTGTGCCGTCAGGGCATAAACGCGATAGCGTTCGGGGTGGCGGGCAATCACATCCAAAGTGCTTTTGCCAATGGAGCCGGTCGCGCCCAGCACGGTGACATACTGAACCGTGGGCTGACTCATAGCGCATTCACCTGTAGATGCAGCACCTGCAGATAAAACAGGGCAAAGATCGGGATAGCCGCGGTGAGACTGTCGATGCGATCCAGCACGCCGCCATGACCAGGCAGCAGCTGGCTAGAATCTTTGATATTGCGATAGCGCTTCAACATGCTTTCAAACAGGTCGCCCAACACAGAGGTAAGCGTTACTACGGCAGTAATGACCACTAGCGCCACTCCACCCATAGGGCCAAGAGGTTGCCAAACGGCGAATAGCAGGGCCAACAGCGTTGTTGCGGCAAGCCCGCCATACACACCCTCCCAGGATTTACCTGGGCTAACCCGCGGGGCCAGCTTGCGCTTACCCCAGCGGCGTCCGGCAAAGTAGGCGCCAATGTCAGCGGTCCATACCAGCAGCAGCACAAACAGAAGCCACACTGCACCGCTCTCACGCAGAACGTTAAAACCTACCCAGCATGGCAATAGCACCCAAATACCCATGAGCAGGCGGCGAGAGGTGGCTTGCCACTGCTGGCTGCTATCTGGGTAGTGCGTTACCCAGTAGAGATTCAACAGCCAGCCAGCGGCGGCCAGCCACAGCGGCCACACGGCAAAGGCAGCACCGCTTAACCACAGCAGCGCCATCAGCACCGTCATACCGGCCACTAACGCTGAGCGCGTCCGCGTGGCGATGACGCCCGCTAGGTTGGTCCACTCCCAGGTACCCAGCAGCACAATCAGCGCTGTAAACAGCGCAAAGGCACCTCCCTGTAATCCAAACAGACCTAGTAGCGTGACAGGAGCTAACCAGGCTGCGGTCATCATCCGCTGTTTAAGCACCTTGCGCCTCTATTTGTTCGTCGGTCATTCCAAAACGACGACGTCGTAAGCAAAAATCGTCGAGCGCTTTGTCGAAGGCCGCCCCATCAAAATCTGGCCATAGCAAGGGCGAAAAGTGCAGCTCAGCATAGGCTAACTGCCAAAGCATAAAGTTCGAAAGCCGCTGTTCGCCGCTGGTACGGATACACAGGTCCACGGGCGGCACCTGATCGGCCTTCATCGCCACATCGAAACACGCTTCATCAATCGCATCTGGCGCTAACTCACCGGCCGCCACTTGCTCAGCCAGCTGGCGGGCGGCCCTGGCAATGTCCCACTGGCCACCGTAGTTAGCGGCGATCACCAGGTGCATACCGGTATTGTCAGCCGTGAGCGCTTCAGCGCGCTGAATATGCTTTTGAATCGCGTGGGAAAACCCGCGCTGCTCGCCAATAATCGATAGGCGAATATTACGCTCCTTGAGCTTTTTGACTTCGCGCTTAAGCGCCATCAAAAATAGCTCCATCAGCGCATTCACTTCGGCGGCCGGGCGCTTCCAATTTTCACTAGAGAACGCAAACAGGCTCAGGGTCTTAATCTCTCGCTCCGCCGCACGCTCAATGACCGCTCGCACGGTCTCAACACCCGCACGGTGGCCGCGCACGCCGGAAAGGCCGCGTGCCCGCGCCCAGCGGTTGTTACCATCCATAATGATAGCAACATGGGACGGCAATGCTTCCTCGGATCGAGAAAGCATCGTGCCGCCCGGCTGCTCTTGGGGAAGCTGCGGAGACGTCATGGGTTCTCGCACCAAAGATCAGTCATAAGTAAGCCAAGCGATGGCCCACGGGCAGCGTCACTGCCCGTGGTTAAGTGAACGCAGGTGTTATACCTGCATGAGATCCTGTTCTTTTGCGGCAAGTGCCTTATCGATCTCAGCAATATACTTATCGGTCAGCTTCTGGATCTCATCTTCACCCTGGCGCTGATCGTCTTCGGTAATGTCTTTATCCTTGAGCAAGGATTTGAAATCACCATTAGCATCACGACGAACATTGCGCACGGCTACGCGGGCGTTTTCGGCTTCGCTACGCGCCTGCTTAATGTAACCTTTGCGCGTTTCTTCGGTCAGCATCGGCATCGGTACACGAATCACATTGCCTGCGCTTGAGGGGTTGAGGCCCAAGTCAGAGGTCATGATCGCTTTTTCGATCTTGGCCACCATGGTCTGCTCCCAAGGGGCCACCGCCAGGGTACGGGCGTCTTCAACGTTGACAGAAGCCACTTGGTTCAGCGGCACTTGGCCACCGTAATACTCAACGGTCACTGCATCCAGGATGCTGGGGTGAGCACGACCCGTGCGGATCTTGTTGAAGTTGCTGTGCAGCGCCTCAACGCTCTTCTTCATGCGAGACTCTGCATCTTTCTTGATGTCGTTGATCACGTTGTTACCCTCTGTCTATCAGTGTGCCTTCCTTGCCTCCAACCACGAGGTTAAGCAGGGCACCAGGCTTGTTCATATCGAATACCCGCACCGGCATATTATGGTCACGTACCAGGCAGATTGCGGTCAAATCCATTACGCCCAGCTTCTGGTCTAGAGCGTCGTCATAGGAGAGCTGGTCGTATTTCACGGCGTCGGGATGCTTCACCGGGTCCTTATTGTACACGCCGTCCACCTTGGTGGCCTTGATGACAACGTCTACGTCCACTTCAATGCCGCGCAAACAGGCAGCAGAGTCAGTGGTGAAGAAGGGGTTACCGGTGCCCGCAGAGAACAGCACCACGTCGCCAGACGTTAAATAGCGGATGGCAGTGCGGCGGTCATAGTGTTCCACCACACCGCTCATGGGAATCGCTGACATCACCCGTGAGCGAATATTAGAGCGCTCCAGGGCATCACGCATGGCGAGGGCATTCATTACCGTTGCCAGCATTCCCATGTGGTCACCCGTAACACGATCCATGCCGGCTTCGTTCAACGCCGCACCACGGAACAGGTTACCACCACCAATCACAATACCTACCTGTACGCCAATACCGACCAGTTGGCCGATCTCGAGCGCCATGCGATCCAGCACTTTCGGATCAATACCAAAATCGTGCTCACCCATCAGCGCTTCGCCCGATAGCTTCAGCAAAATACGTTTGTATTTCGACTTCGACTTATCGATTTTGGGGGCAGCAGTAGGGGTAGGCTCTTGAATATCACGTGACATGGCATCTCTCCTGAGGCAGACCTGGGCACAGGTGGGCGAGCTAGCGCCTGTATTTCACAGGGGCCGGATACACGAAGGCGTGCGCTCGCGCGCACGCCATCTTATTGCTAGAACCTCTGACCTTAGCGACGGCCAGCCTGTTCCATGACTTCTTTAGCAAAGTCGACTTCTTCTTTCTCGATGCCTTCGCCCACTTCAAAGCGAGTGAAGCTAACCACTTCACCACCGGCTGCTTTGACGAACTCAGCAACGGATTGGTTCGGGTCTTTAACGAACGGCTGTTCGGTCAGGCTGTTCTCAGCCAGGTACTTCTTCAGACGGCCTTGAACCATCTTCTCAGCGATCTGCTCAGGCTTACCGGCCATGTCCGGCTGGGCCAGAATGATCGCTTTCTCTTGGTCCAACTGCTCTTGCGGCATCTCTTCAGGATGCGCAACCGCCGGATTGATCGCTGCTACGTGCATGGCAACGTCTTTGGCTGCTTCGCTGGTGCCGCCTTTCAGAACGGTCAGAACGCCAATGCGGCCGCCGTGAACGTATTCGCCCACCAGACCACCTTCAGCAGCATTCACGACAACGGCACGACGCACACCGATGTTTTCGCCGATCTTCTGAACCAGCTGCTCACGAGCGGACTCAAGGTCACCCGCCATTACGGCGGCAACGTCTTCGGTCTTCGCTGCGAAGAACGCATCAGCGATCTTGTTAGAGAAGTCGATGAAGTTAGCGTCACGAGCAACGAAATCGGTTTCAGAGTTGATTTCGACCATAACACCGTAGCTGCCATCTTCTGCTACGCGAGTAACCACCGCGCCTTCTGCAGCGGTACGGTCCGCTTTCTTCGCGGCTTTAAGACCAGAGCTTTTACGCAGGTTTTCGATCGCGACTTCGATATCACCGTCGGCTTCGGTGAGTGCTTTTTTACACTCCATCATGCCAAGACCGGTACGTTCGCGCAGTTCCTTAACCTGAGAGGCGCTGATAGCTGCCATGAGATTTCACCTCGGAAATGGTTTTCACTGAGAGTTAACGCGCTACAGAGTATAAGCACGATAGATGACCGTTGCGTATCACTGTGCAGAGCGCTAGCCGGTATTGATCCGGCATGTTCGGCCCGCCTGGGCGAACCCAAAGCGGGAAAAAGGGGGCGTAAGGCCCCCTCTTAACACGATGCGGCTCAACCTGCCCGCCGCACCACTGCAGCCTTACTCGGCAGCAGCGTTAGTGTCGGCAGAAGCGGCTTCTTCAGTCACTTCGACGAACTCGTCCGGACGACCTTCTTTCGCGCGACCACACGCGTCGGCAATCGCCTTCACGTAGATCTGGATAGCGCGGATGGAGTCATCGTTACCCGGGATCACGTAATCAACGCCATCTGGGTTAGAGTTGGTATCTACCACACCAATGACCGGGATACCCAGCTTGTTGGCTTCGTTGATCGCGATGCGCTCGTGGTCAACGTCGATCACGAACAGTGCGTCCGGCAGGCCGCCCATGTTCTTGATACCGCCGATAGAACGCTCAAGCTTCTCTTGCTCACGCGTAGCCATCAGGACTTCTTTCTTGGTCAGCTTCTCGAAGGTACCGTCTTCACGCATTACTTCCAGATCACGCAGACGCTTGATGGACTGACGAATGGTCTTGAAGTTGGTCAACATGCCGCCCAACCAGCGATGGTTGACGAACGGCTGGTTAACGCGGTTGGCTTCTTCTTTGATGATCTTGCTAGCGCTGCGCTTGGTGCCAACAAACAGAATTTTGTTGTTGGATGCCGCCATCTTCTCGACCACGTCGATCGCTTCGTTCAGCGCCGGCAGGGTGTGTTCGAGGTTGATGATGTGAATCTTGTTGCGCGCGCCGAAGATGAATTTACCCATCTTCGGATTCCAGTACTTGGTTTGGTGACCGAAGTGAGCACCTGCTTTCAGCAGGTCACGCATATTAACGTGAGACATGGTAAAACTCCTGAAACTCGGGTTAGGCCTCCACGCACCCCATGGATCCGACCAATGACAGCGCTAAGCGTTATCAGAGGCACCCGGGACCATGTGCCGGTGCATGTGTGTTTTCAAGGCTTGCTGTTAGGCAATACAACAATGCTGCATTGCGATTTCGTTGCCCTTTCACGCACCGCCGCCCAGTAAAGAAGCATTGGATGGCGATTGCAGGAAAGCGCGCGGCTTTATACCATAGATCATTGCCAAGATGAAGTCGCGGCCGCGTTTCGGCATTTAATTTGCGACCCATCACTTACCCAGAAGCCACATCGAGAATTCATGAACGTTCCTATTAAGACGCCTTCTGAAATCGAGAAAATGCGCGAAGCCGGTCGCCAGGCGGCCAGCGTTATCGAAATGATCACTCCCCACGTTAAAGCGGGTGTCAGCACTGGCGAGATCGACCGCCTATGCCACGAGTACATCGTTAACGAACTCGGCTCTGCTCCGGCCCCGCTGAACTACCACGGCTTTCCCAAAGCAACCTGTACCTCTATTAACCACGTGGTCTGCCACGGCATTCCTGATGACGCTAAGAAGCTCAAAAATGGCGACATCATGAACCTGGATATTACTGTCCGCACGCCAGACGGCTACCACGGCGACTCCAGCGTGATGTTCGTGGTGGGCGACACCATTCAGGGCGAACGCCTGTGTCGTATCACTCAAGAGTGCCTGTATAAAAGCATTGAGCTGGTCAAACCCGGCGTGCGCCTTTCTGAGCTTGCCCGTGTGATTCAGCAGCATGCGGAATCGAACGGCTACTCGGTAGTGCGTGATTTCTGCGGCCACGGCATTGGCGCGGACTTCCACGAAGACCCGCAGTTCCTGCACTACGACGGCTATGCACCGGATGCCGATATCCGCCTGGAAGCGGGCATGTGCTTCACCATCGAGCCGATGATTAACGTGGGCGGCTACAAAACCAAAGTGCTGCGCGACGGCTGGACCGCCGTGACCAAAGACCGCAGCCTTTCGGCCCAGTGGGAACACACCCTGCTGGTCACCGACACCGGCGTTGACGTGCTTACCGCACGCAGCGACGAAGACTTTAGCTTTCTGAACGCCTGATGCTCCTTCACCACTACCGGTTCGAGCCGGACACGTCGCTTTATGATCTAGACCTGTTTCGCACCGAGCTTGCCGGGTCGCGCTCCCCTATCGCCCCGTTTAAAGCCGCGCTGCGGGAAATCCAGGCACGCCTGGATGAACGTTTTCGCGCCGGTAGCGATATTCGCGATCTGGTACGCGGCAGGGCTTGGTATCTTGACCAGCTTCTCTCCATCGCCTGGGCCCAGCATGCCTGGCCCGATGACGGCGTTGCGCTGGTGGCCGTGGGCGGCTACGGGCGTGGTGAACTGCATCCCCACTCGGATATCGACCTGCTCTTGCTGCTTGAGCACGACGACGACACGCCTTACCGGGAGCCTCTCAGCGCCTTTATCACCTTTCTCTGGGATATCGGCCTGGAAATCGGCCACAGCGTGCGCTCGCTCAACGACTGCGAGCGGGAAGCCGAAGCAGACGTCACGGTGATTACCAACCTGCTGGAATCACGCCTCATCGCCGGGCCGGAAAGTCTGCGCGAGAAGATGCGCGAGCGCCTGAGCACCCCGAACCTGTGGCCCGCCGACCGCTTTTTTGAAGCCAAGTGGCAAGAGCAAATTACCCGCCACTACCGCTATAACAACTCCGAGTACCACTTGGAGCCCAACTTAAAAAGCTCCCCCGGTGGCCTGCGGGATATCCAGATGATTGGCTGGGTCGCCAAGCGCCATTTCGGCACCGAGCAGTACACCGATATCGTCGCCAACGGCTTTATGAACGACGCCGAGCTGCGCATTCTCAGCCAGGGCCAAGCGTTTCTTTGGCAGGTGCGCTACGCCCTACACATGCTGACCGGCCGAGCCGAAGACCGCCTGCTGTTTGATCACCAGCGCACCATTGCCGAGATGTTTGGTTTCAAGGACACCCCCGAACGTCTCGCCGTCGAGCAGTTCATGAAGCGCTACTACCGCCACGTGACGGCCCTTGCCGGGCTCAACGACATGCTGCTGCAGCACTTCGATGAAGTGATTCTGCGCGGCAAAGAGTCGCTGGAAACCGTCAAGCTCAACGAGCGGTTTGAAACCAAAGGCGGCTACATTCAGGTGCGCTCTCGCAACCTGTTCCGCGAGCGTCCGGCGGCCATGTTGGAACTGTTCCTGCTAATGGCCAAGCATCCGGAAATCGAAGGCGTGCGTGCGGACACTATTCGGTTGATTCGCGACCATCGCCACCAGATTGACGACCACTACCGGGAAGACCCGCGCCACCAGCGGCTGTTCATGGCCCTCATGCGGGCACCGGGCAACGTTCCTCGCCAGCTGCGCCGCATGAACCGCTACGGCATTCTCGGCAAGTACCTGCCGGAGTTTGGCCGCGCTGTGGGGCTAATGCAGCACGACCTGTTCCATATCTACACGGTGGATGCCCACACCCTGCGCCTGCTGAAGTTTCTTCACGGTTTCCGCAAACCGGATGCCAAAGGCGACTTCCCTGTGGCGGCGACGCTGATCCACCAACTGCCCAAGCTCGACTTACTGTGGATTGCTGGCCTGTTCCACGATATCGGCAAAGGGCGCGGCGGCGACCACTCGGAAATCGGTGCGCGGGACGTTGAGCAGTTCTGCCAGCGCCACCATGTGTCTCAGCACGATACCAACTTGGTGAGCTGGCTGGTGGAGCACCACCTGCTGATGTCCATGACCGCCCAGAAGCGCGATATCAGCGACCCGGATGTGATCCGCGACTTCGCCCTCATCGTGCGCGACGAAACACGCCTGGACTACCTCTACGTGCTCACCGTCGCCGATATCAACGCCACCAACCCGACGCTGTGGAACGGCTGGCGGGCCTCGCTGCTGCGCCAACTGCACGCGGAAACCAAACGGGCCCTGCGCCGCGGGCTGAAAAACCCGCCGGACCGGGACGACTGGGTGCGCGAAACCCGCACCGAAGCGCGCTCGCTGCTGCAAACGGTCGGCGTCGATAGCGCGCACATCGACCAACTGTGGGAGTCGCTGGGGGAAGATTACTTCCTACAGTACGCGCCCAGCGAAATTGTCTGGCAGACCCAGGGCATTCTGGCGCACCAGCCGTCACCGCTGCCGCTGGTGCTGATCAGTGCTCCCACCGCCGATATGGCCGAAGGCGGTACCAAGGTGTTCATCCACACCCGCTCGGTGGATGACCTGTTCGCCGCCACTGCCGCCGCCATGGAACAGCTCGGACTCTCGATTCACGATGCCCGCATCGCCACGTCGCACAACGACTGGACGCTCAACACCTTTATCGTGTTGGATAGCCACGGCCAGCCAATTCGCGACGCGGAGCGCATTGAGGAGATGCGCAGCCACTTGGTAGAAGAGCTGGATGACCCGGACGACTACCCCGAGATCGTCACCCGGCACACGCCGCGCCAGCTCAAGCACTTCAAAGTGCCTACCGAAGTGGTGATCGAGCAAGACCCGGCCAATGAGCGCACCCTACTGGAACTGACCGCCCCCGACCGCCCCGGCCTGCTGGCTCGGGTGGGGCGCATTTTCATGGAGCAGGATATCTCGCTCTCAGCCGCTAAAATTGCCACGCTAGGCGAACGGGTTGAGGACGTTTTCTTCATCACTACCAAAGCAGGCGAGCCGCTCACCGACCCCGAACGCCAGCAGCAGCTTCGTGAACGGCTGATTGAGGTATTGGGGGTTTAACTTCGAATAAATGCACGCCCTGGTGGTTAGGTTTGAGCCTGCACCAGGGCTTGCCTATAATCGGCGGTTCGATAAATGGTTTTGCCTACCGCTCCCGCCCTTAAGCTCTCAACGGACGCATCATGAACGCTGATCTCAATGCCCTACATCCCTATCCGTTTGAAAAGCTGGCCGCTCTCAAAGCGAGCCTAACGCCACCGGCGGGACTGACGCACATTCCGCTCACCATTGGCGAGCCCCAACACGCTCCCTACCAAGGCGCGTTGGACGCTCTCATTGCCCACCAGCTAGAAATGGCCCGCTACCCAGCCACCAACGGCCTGCCCGCGCTGCGCGACACCATCGCCGCCTGGGCGACCCAGCGCTTTGGCCTCGCGGGGCTGGACGCCGAACGCCAAGTGCTGCCGGTGAACGGCACCCGCGAAGCGATCTTCGCCTTTGTGCAGGCCGCGCTAGATCGTACTCGCCCGGCCAGCGTGGCCGTGCCTAACCCGTTCTACCAAATTTACGAAGGCGCGACGCTACTGGCAGGCGGCGAGCCACTCTATTTAGACTGCACCGCCGAGAACGGCTTTCGCCCCGATTTTTCAGCGGTCAGCGCCGACGCCTGGCGCGACGTGCAGATCGTGTTTATCTGCTCGCCGGGCAACCCGACCGGCGCCGTCACGCCGCTGGCCGAGTTCAAACAGCTGATTGCCCTGGCCGATGAGCACGATTTCATCATCGCCTCCGACGAGTGCTACTCCGAGCTTTACCTAGACGAGAGCACGCCACCGCCAGGGCTTCTGCAAGCCTGCGCCGAGCTTGGCCGCGATGACTACCGCCGCTGCGTGGTCTTCCACTCGCTCTCCAAGCGCTCCAACCTACCAGGGCTGCGCTCTGGCTTTGTGGCAGGCGATGCCGACCTACTCGCCCCGTTTAAGCGCTACCGCACCTATCACGGCTGCGCCATGTCTCTGCCGCTACAGCACGCCTCCATTGCCGCTTGGCAAGACGAAGCCCACGTGCGCGCCAACCGCGACGCCTACCGCGAAAAATTCAGCGCGGTGACGGATGTGCTTGCCCCGGTGATGGATTTTCCCACTCCGGAGGCGAGCTTCTACCTCTGGCCTGCGGTGCCGGGTGGCGACGATATCGCCTTTACCCAGCGGCTATTTAGCGAACAGCACGTGAGCGTACTGCCCGGCAGCTTAATGGGTCGCCCAGGGCAAAACGGCCTTAACCCCGGCGCGGGTCGGCTACGCTTAGCGTTAGTGGCGGAGCTTGAGCCGACCTTAGAAGCGGCTAAGCGCCTTCGCCAACTGGTCGAGCGCGGCTAACGCGCCGCGCCGCTGAAAACGACGACAGGAGGCTCTATGCTGACGCTCTACATGATTCATAACTGCGACACCTGCCGTAAAGCGCGCAAAGCGCTGGACAACAAAGCGCTGATGTATAAAACCCACGACCTGCGCAAAGATGGCCTGTCTGCGGCGCTGCTTGAACACATCTTGAATCGCGCACCGCTGATTGAGGTGATCAACAAACGCAGCAAAACGTGGCGCGATCTTTCTGACGAAGAGAAAGATTTCGATGCCAACTCGGCGCGCCAGCTGCTGCTCACCTACCCGACGCTGCTGAAACGGCCGCTGCTGGAGCTCGACGACGGCTCCCTTCAGATCGGCTACCGCGACGGCGACTATGACAAGCTAAGCGGCTAACCCTGACTCGCTTTCTCACTCACTTTCTCTCACTAACTTTCTCTCACTAACCTCTAAGGAATACGCGTTATGCTGAGCTTCGCGCTTGGAATCGGCACCCAAAACACCCAGGGCGACTGGCTGGAAATCTATTACCCGGCCCCGCTGCTCAATCCGGACGCGAGCCTGGTCGCCGCCGCCAAGGAAGCGCTGGATGCACCGGCAGGCAATGCTCCGGTGAGCTTCCTGCCGGAAGATTGCACCCGCCTGGCCAAGGCGCTGGAAGCGGCAGGCCACTCCGAGCAGGCTGCCCTGGCCGAGTCTCTGGCCACTAGCCAGCGCCCGCTGGTGGCAATGTTCCTAGAGAGCGACCAGCCGCCGCAAACCGCACCGGAGGTGTACCTGAAGCTACACCTGCTGTCGCATCGCTTAGTGAAGCCCCACGGCCTGGACCTGACCGGCATGTTCGGCCTGCTGCGTAACATCGCCTGGACCAACGAAGGCGCGATCGATATCGAAGAGCTGCCCACGCGCCGCCTGAAAGCGCGCCTAGCGGGCCGCACGCTGTCCGTCGACTGCGTGGACAAATTCCCCAAAATGACCGACTACGTGGTGCCCACTGGCATCCGCATCGGCGACACCGCTCGCGTGCGCCTGGGCGCTTACCTGGGTGAAGGCACCACGGTCATGCATGAAGGGTTTGTTAACTTCAACGCAGGCACCGAAGGCCCCGGCATGATCGAAGGGCGTATTTCTGCAGGTGTTATGGTCGGCAAAGGCTCTGACCTGGGCGGCGGCTGCTCCACCATGGGCACGCTCTCGGGTGGCGGCAACATCATCATCAAAGTGGGCGAAGGCTGCCTGATTGGCGCCAATGCCGGTATCGGCATTCCGCTGGGCGACCGTTGCACCGTGGAAGCTGGCCTCTACATCACCGCAGGCTCCAAAGTGACGCTGCTGGATGACCAGGGCCAGGAAGTGAACACCGTTGCCGCCCGCGAGCTGGCGGGCCAAGACGACCTGCTGCTGCGCCGCAACTCACAAAATGGCCGCATCGAGTGCCTGACCAATAAAAGCGCCATTGCGCTGAACGAGGCGCTGCATGCCCATAACTGAGCCTGCCTCACTGTCGCCTACGCTGAAGCTGGCCTTTGAGCTGCTTGGCCGGGCGTCGGTGACCCCCGACGACGAAGGCTGCCAGGACCTGATGATCGAGCGCTTAACAGCGCTCGGTTTCCATATTGAGCAGCTGCCGTTTGGCGATGTGAAGAATTTTTGGGCGATTCGTGGCCACCACGGCCCGGTGCTGGCGTTTGCGGGGCACACCGACGTAGTGCCCAGCGGGCCAAACACCAGCTGGGAATTTCCGCCTTTCGAGCCCTGCATCGATGACCAAGGCATGCTCTGCGGGCGCGGCGCGGCCGATATGAAAGGCAGTCTGGCAGCGATGCTGACGGCAGTGGAGCGCTTTGTCGCGCGCTACCCTGATCATGATGGCCGCATTGCGTTTTTGATTACCTCCGATGAAGAAGGCCCGGCCATCGACGGCACCCGTGCGGTGGTCGAACATCTTCGCGAGCGCAATGACCGCCTGGATTACTGCATCGTTGGCGAACCATCCTCTACTGCTCGCCTAGGCGATGTGATCAAAAATGGTCGTCGTGGTTCTTTGGGCGGCGTGCTGCATGTGAAAGGCGTGCAGGGGCACGTGGCCTACCCTCACCTAGCGCGCAACCCGATTCACCAAGCGATGCCCGCCCTGGATGCGCTCGTCAACGAGCACTGGGATGCAGGTAACGACTTCTTCCCTGCGACCAGTTTTCAGATCTCGAATCTGCGGGCCGGTACCGGGGCGACTAACGTCATTCCTGGCGACGTGGAGGTAGTGTTTAACTTCCGCTACTCCACCGAAGTCACCCATGACGAGCTGCGCTCACGCACCGAAGCGATTCTGGACAAGCACGGCCTTGAGTACCATATCGACTGGACGCTGAACGGCGAACCGTTCCTGACAGCCGAAGGTGAGCTAGTGGAGGCGGCCATTCGTGGCGTGGAAGCCGTCACTGGCGAACGCCCAGCGCTTTCTACCAGCGGCGGCACCTCGGATGGCCGTTTTATTGCCACTCTGGGCGCGCAGGTGGTAGAGCTTGGCCCGCTGAACGACACCATTCACAAGGTGAACGAGCGCGTGCGCGCTAGCGACTTGGATGCGCTGAGCCGTATCTACGAAGCGACCCTTCAAGCGCTACTGACCACCGACGAGGTAAGCGTATGATGGAGCGGTTTCCGGATATCGAGGTGTATCTAGCGCAGATCACGCTGGATGACATTAACGCCTGGCTGGCCGATGTGCTGAGTGCACCACCCCTGAGCCCGGCTGGCAAAGGCAAGTGGAAAACCCGTGGCCAGCACCAAGGCGATAGCGTCCCGGTGCTACTGGTGGACAAAGCCGCCGATGGCTTTGCCAGCCTCTGGTTCGATAGCGGTCACACCCCTTGGCACACCGACCAAGAGTGCGCCCAACACGCCGCTGAAGCCCTGCAGGTAGAAGTCCGCTGCTCGTTAGGTGGCTGGCACCCTGGCGACGACCCGGACCGCTTTTGGCAGGTACTGCCCGATGGCCAAGAAAAAGCCATCGAATGGCCAGACTCAGGCCGTTAAACACAAAAACCCCCGCAGGCGCGGGGGTTTTCTTCTTTAGCACTATCAACGCTAATTTAGCACGACAGTACCTAAGCGTTTACTCAATAATGCTGACGTCATCGGCCTGAAGACCGCGATCATTTTTAATCACGTGATAGCGAACAATCTGGCCTTCGGCCAGCATACGCGGGCCACGACCACGAATCGCACGGAAGTGAACAAACACATCTTCACCGTTATCGCGGGTAATGAAGCCATAACCTTTGTTGGTGTTAAACCATTTTACTTCCCCCTCTTCACGGCCATCGTTGGGGTCGATGATATCTTCCTCTTCTTCATCGTCTTCCACCGCAGGTGCCGCTTGAGGCTGACGCGGCGCTGGTTTCACGCGTGCTACATCGGCCTTCACCACCATGGGAGGTGCCAGAGCAGCCGCCGCTAACGTGCCAATCAACAACATGATAAAACAGCCAACCGCGACAGCGGCATACACACTGAACGCAGCTTCGGCTAACCACTGTTCAGCTAAAGGTGCATTGGTTAAATGAACAATCCCCGCCAGAAGAAGCGGCGTGGGGGCGGCCAGTAAGATACTGATAAAGAAACAGCGAAAAACAACTTTTGGGTTCATAGATGGTAAAAGCTCTCTTGTTGTATGGGTAACAGACGAAGGACAATACTCGAACTACCAGGCCCATTCCTAACAGTACCGAGCATACTACACAAGGTGACGATGTTATCATGACAAACGAATTATCGCCTGCTGAGCTCTCTCAACGTCTTGAATCGATGGAGAGCAGGCTGGCTTACCAAGAGCACTGGCTGGATACCCTTGACCAAGCGGTGGCCCAGCAAGAGCGCCGCCTGGAAAAACTGGAGCAGCTAAGCGCGCTGATGCGCGAACGCCTACGCGAGCAGCATCAGGCGCTCCAGGCGGGCGATTCTCAGGGTAGTTTCCGCCCAGAAGACGATATCCCGCCTCACTACTAAGTCACGTCATTAAGCCACGGCAAGCGGCTTCTTGTCCGCCTAACCACTGCAGGGGTACCTCACGAATTACTTCACCCCCTGCTTCACGAACTATTTCACGATGCTGGCCGGATCGACGCTTTCCAGCCCAAAGGCATCCGCCACGGCGCGATAGGTGACCTTCCCGCTATGGACGTTAAGACCGGGCAGGAAGTGTGCATCGTCGGCTAATGCTTTCTGCCAGCCTTTATCCGCCAGCGCCAGCACGAAGGGCAGCGTGGCGTTGGTCAGCCCTAAGGTAGAGGTACGCGCCACGGCACCGGGCATATTGGCCACGCAGTAGTGCACAATACCATCCACGATATAGGTAGGCTCAGCGTGGGTGGTGGGCTTGCTGGTTTCAAAGCAGCCACCCTGATCAATCGCCACATCCACCAGCACGCTGCCCGGCTTCATATCCGCCAGCATGGCGCGAGTAATCAGCTTCGGCGCAGCGGCGCCTGGAATCAGCACGGCACCGACAATCATATCCGCCGTTCTTACCGCGTGATCCAGCGCATCCGCCGTAGAGTAGACAGTTTTGATGCGCCCCTGGTAGCGGTCATCCAGCACTTCCAGCCGGGCGATCGATTTATCTAAAATCGTGACATCCGCCCCTAAGCCCAGCGCCATGCGTGCCGCGTTCTCACCTACCACGCCGCCGCCAATCACGGTCACACTCCCTGGCGCCACTCCCGGCACGCCCGGCAACAGCACGCCAGAGCCGCCCTGCGCCTTTTCCAGGCTATGTGCCCCTGCCTGCACCGCCATACGGCCCGCCACGGTGCTCATGGGGGCTAACAGCGGCAGGCCACCTTTAGCATCGGTGATAGTTTCGTAAGCAATACAGGTAGCACCGCTCTTCATCAGCCCTTGGGTGAGGGACTTTTCAGCGGCTAAGTGAAGATAGGTAAACAGCGTATGCTCAGGAGTGAGACGCGCGACCTCTTCTGGCTGCGGCTCTTTGACTTTCAAGATCAACTCGGCGTTTTGCCACAGCGCATCAACGTTTGGCTCGATAGTCGCGCCTGCCTGTTGGTAATCGCCATCTTGAA
This sequence comes from Halomonas sp. SIMBA_159, assembly GCF_046536035.1. NCBI lineage: Bacteria > Pseudomonadati > Pseudomonadota > Gammaproteobacteria > Oceanospirillales > Halomonadaceae > Halomonas > Halomonas sp. SIMBA_159. The sequence continues at coordinate 13,358 of NZ_JAWJBT010000002.1, read as the reverse complement.
AGCCAGCGCCTTCTCCAGCGCCAGTCTGCACGCTCACCGTATGGCCACGTCCGGTTAGCTCGCGCGCGCCGGTGGGCGTCAGTGCGACGCGGTATTCATGGTTTTTGATCTCTTTGGGAACGGCGATTTTCATGGTTGGCTCTCCTGATTCAGGCACATGTCGTACGTTGCTAAGTGCATTACAGCACAGCAAACAAGAACCACCACCCCTGGAGAGAAAAACAAAAAAAACGCCGGTTAAGGCGTTTTTTAGCAGAAGAATCTAGCGGTTAAGGGCGCTAGGCGAAAAAATCAACGCCCTGAATTGCGTTACCCCTCGGCCACGACTGCCCCACCATAAATACGCTGATACTCTTCAGGCAGGCGTTTCGGGCGGCCGCTTGAGAGCGCGACACAGGCAAACCGAGTGCGGGCGTTCAGCAGCGTTTTGCCATCCGCAACGCGCTTGAGCTGAAAGCGGCGCGTTAGGCTAAAACGGCCGTCACACGCCACGATCCACGTCGCCAGCTGCAGCGCGTCACCCGCAAAGGCGGGCGCGAGGTAGTCCAGCTCATGGCGGTGCACTACCATCGCCCGATCAAGGGCCTGGTAGCGCTCAAGGGATAGTCCCAACGCCTCGGAGTGTGCCCAGCTAATCTGCTCAACCCAGCGCAAGTACTCGCTGTTATTAACGTGCCGGTAGGCGTCTATCGCCTCAGGCAGTACGTTTAGGTCAATGACAAACGGGTCTGGCAACGCCCACTCCATGTGGCTATCTCCTTTCTGTGACTACCTCGCTTTTGCTAACCACTAATGACTGTACTCAGTCGCGGAAAACGCGCACGCCCAGCGCCTTCAGGTAAGACGTTTCCGGAATGGCCGGGTGTACCGGGTGATCCGGCCCTTGATGGCCCTGGAAGATTACTTGGCCCTGGCGGTCCTGGTGGCGCACTGCACCGCGCACCACATCGACCAAACGATCAGTCGCAAGGTGCATGGAGCAGGAGGCCGACAGCAGCAGGCCATCGCGACCCAGCAAACGCATCGCCTCACGGTTAAGACGCGAGTAGGCGCGCTCACCGTTGGGGATATCCTTACGCTTTTTAATAAACGCGGGCGGATCCAGAATCACTACGTCGAACTGTTCGCCATCTGCCTTCAGCGCCGCCAATGCCTCAAACGCATCGCCTTCACCGACAGCTACCTGCTCTTGAACGCCGTTCAGCTCGGCATTGCGCGCCACTTGCTCCAGTGCCGCACCGGATGCGTCCACGCAAAGCACTTCTGATGCACCGCTGGCCGCCGCCTGAACGCCCCAGCCACCCACATAGCTGAAAACGTCCAACACGCGCTTACCGGCCACTTGGCTGTTAAGCCAGGCGCGGTTAACGCGGTGATCATAGAACCAGCCGGTTTTCTGGCCGTTTAGCACCGGCACGGCAAAGGTGACGCCATTTTCGACCAGCAGAACTTCGTCAGGCAGCGTACCTTTGACGACTTCCACGTGGGCTTCCAGGCCCTCCTGGCGGCGGCCACCGGTATCGTTGCGGAAGACAATCGCGCTAGGCTTCACGACTTTTTCCAGCGCATCGACAATATCTTCTGCCAACGCCTGCATACCGGCGGTGTTGAGCTGCACCACCAGCACATCGCCAAAGCGGTCAATCACCAGCCCAGGCAACAGGTCACCCTCGCCATGAATCAGGCGGTAAAACGGCTGATCAAACATACGCTGACGCAGCGCCAGCGCCTGATTAAAACGGTGAACAAACAGCGAGCGATCCAGGCGCATCTCCGGGTCTCGAGACATGATGCGGCCGCAGATCAGCGAGTGAGGATTAACATAAGCAACGCCTAACGTTTTACCGTTGGACGCCTCTACCAGCACAGGCTCACCCGCTGCGAAATTTTTCAGGGGCGTTTCTTTGATGTCTACTTCGTTGGAGTAGATCCACAGATGGCCAGCTTTCAAGCGGCGATCAGCGTTTTTATTCAAGCGCAGGCGTTGGGTCACAACAATCTCCAAAAGAGCCAGCTTACCAAGCACACAGGCTCAGTAAGGGTAAGCAAAACAGTTCACCGCCCAAGGCGGTCATTAACGCTGGCAGCTAGGGCAAAACACGCTCGCTCGCTGGCCAAGCGTTATGCGTCGCAGCTCGCTGCCACAGCGTAAGCAGGGCTGGCCGTGGCGGCCATACACATTGAGCTGCTGGGCAAAGTAGCCCGGCTCGCCCTGCCCGCTGACAAAATCACGCAGCGTGGTGCCGCCCTGGGTAATGGCCGCTGCCAATACCTCCTTGACCGCCGCCGCCAGCGCTTCATAGCGCGCCAGCGATATGCGACCTGCAGCACGGCGCGGGTCGATACCCGCCATAAACAGCGCCTCTGCCGCATAGATATTGCCAGCCCCCACCACCACTTGGTTGTCCATCAAGAAGGGCTTCACTGCAACGCGCTTATTGCGCGACAGGTTAAACAGCCACTGGCCATTAAAGGCATCATCAAGCGGCTCTGGGCCTAGGTGGGCTAAGCGTTTGTCCTTGCTGCCATCGCCTTGCTGCCAATCGACAAACCCAAACCGGCGCGGGTCGTGGTAACGCAGCACGTAGCCACTGGCGGTCACCACATCGACATGATCATGCTTTTTCGGCAGATCGCCAAGGCGTGCAATGCGCAGGCTGCCCGACATACCCAAATGCCACAATAGCGTCGCACTGCCGTCTGCGAGGGGGATTTGCAGGTACTTCGCTCGGCGGGCAAGCGGACCTATTGAAGCCCCCACTAAGCGCTCCGCTAAATCCTCGGGCACCGGTACGCGCAGGCGCGGTTGGCGCACCAGCACTTCGGTGATCTCCTGGCCCTCAATATAGGGGGCGATACCACGCCGTGTGGTTTCCACTTCAGGCAATTCGGGCATGATGAAAGCCTATGATGACGACACAGTGACAGGGATGCCCACGACCCGGCATGTCACTGCCAAACGGCCAATCTGCGCATGCCAGCGCCGTAGAACCCTAACGATCAGATATGCAAAAACCCGGCTTTGGGCCGGGTTTTTCAACAGGCGCTCGCCTGCGGTGAAAGCCGATCATCGTAATCGCGATTACTTGATCTTTGCTTCCTTGTAGATAACGTGCTTACGGACAACCGGGTCGTATTTCTTGAATTCGAACTTATCCGGAGTGTTCCGCTTGTTCTTATCAGTGGTGTAGAAGTGGCCTGTACCGGCACTAGACACCAGCTTGATCTTATCGCGCATGGTTTAACTCTCCCAAAATGCTTCGTAAAAAGCTGGCTTAGATAGCGTCGCCGCGTTTGCGGATGTCAGCCAGAACCGTTTCGATACCTTTCTTGTCGATGATACGCATTCCTTTAGAGGAAACGCGCAGCTTGACGAAGCGGTTTTCAGATTCAACCCAAAAACGATGGGTATGAAGGTTCGGCAAGAAACGACGACGTGTCTTACGCTGGGAGTGAGAAACGTTATTACCAGTTACCGGACGCTTGCCGGTAACCTGACATACTTTGGACATGAGAGCCTCCAACCGCTTGGCGAGTTGTTCAAAACTGTCGGGCAAACCGGAGCAGGGAGGGAGTCGACGCAGTTAACCGCCTAGCTGTACCCAAATCCGTTATTCAACCCAAGTTCAAAGGTGGCACTTTATACCAGAGCACCTAGCTACCAGCAAGCGAAACCGCCCAAAAAGGCCAAAAAAGCGCGTTTTTGGACAATTTACTTAGAAAAAGGGCAATGACCTGAGGGTCGAGCACACGTCTTCTGCTGCTGAAAATTACTGCTATAGCCAGCCACGCTCGGCAAATGACACCACGTCACCGTCTCCCACCACAAAATGATCGAGTACCCGCACATCGAAGAGTGCGAGGGCATCTTTCAAACGTTCGGTGATACGTCGATCAGCATCGCTGGGCTCAGCCACACCCGATGGGTGATTGTGGGCCAGGATGACAGCGCCAGCGTGTAACTCAAGCGCACGCTTGGCAACTTCGCGGGGGTAAACGGATGCGCTGTCTAGGGTACCGCGAAACAGGGATTCATAGCGAATAATTCGGTGCTGAGTGTCTAAAAAAAGTACCGCAAACTCTTCATGCCCCAAATGACGCAGCTGTGAACTTAGGTAGTGACGCACTAACGCAGGTGAGGTTAACGCATTGCCACGCGCCAGTTGGCTGGCTAAATGCCGTCGTGAAAGCTCAAGCGTCGCCTGCAGTTGCGCAAATTTAGCGCTCCCCAGCCCCCGGGCAGCACAGAACTGGGTTTGGTCGGCTTCCAGCAACTGCCTTAAACCACCAAAGCTGGTCAGCAGGTCCCGAGCTAAATCCACCGCAGAGCGCCCCTGCACGCCTACGCGAAGAAAAATAGCCAGAAGCTCCGCATCCGAGAGCGCCTGAGCGCCCATATTGAGCAGCTTTTCCCGTGGCCGCTCACCCTCAGGCCAGTGATTAATTCCCATCGACGCCTCCCTGCCTCTTCACTTAATGAGTAATGCCTACCGCACATCTCACTATACCTAGCTTTATTAGCGCTCGCCTGAGCATGCCAAAATAAACAGCCAAATGGTATGGTAAGCCCCTTTCATGTTGCTCACATTGGACTCTTCCCATGGCATCACTAGCGCAATCTTGTCTATCGTCACTGGCCGGTAAACGCCTGCTGTTAGGCGTCAGCGCGGGGATCGCGGCGTATAAAAGTGCGCTCATTGTGCGTTTGCTGAAGCAGGCAGGCTGTGACGTGCGGGTAGTGATGACCGACGGAGCCCAGGCGTTTATCACGCCGCTCACCCTTCAGGCGCTCTCCGGTGAGCCAGTACGTACGTCGCTGCTAGATCCTGAAGCGGAAGCAGGCATGGGGCATATCGAGCTTGCTCGCTGGGCAGATGCCATTGTGATTGCGCCAGCCACCGCTGACCTCATCGCACGGCTGGTGCACGGCATGGCCGACGACCTGCTGACCACGCTGTGCCTGGCCTCTGAAGCGCCTCGACTGATCGCCCCTGCCATGAATCAGGCCATGTGGCGCCACCCCGCCACCCAGCGCAATGTGACCCAGCTCGCCGCCGATGGCTGGCAGTTAATCGGCCCCGCCGCCGGTGATCAAGCCTGCGGCGACGTTGGCCTAGGGCGAATGAGCGAGCCTGAGGAGATTATCGAAGCAATTCGCCACCATTTTGCTCCACCGCCCAGCCCTTCCGCGGATGCCCCGCATGTAGTGATTACCGCTGGCCCTACCCGGGAAGCATTAGACCCGGTGCGCTACTTATCGAATCACAGCTCCGGGAAAATGGGCTACGCCTTAGCAGCCGAAGCCGCCGCCCAAGGCGCTCGGGTGACGCTGATCAGCGGGCCGGTAAGCCTGCCCACACCACTAGGCGTTGAGCGCATTGAGGTAGAAACCGCCTTACAAATGCACGCTGCTGCGCTGCGCTTAGCCCCTGAGGCCACGGTGTTCATCGGCTGCGCCGCGGTCGCCGACTACCGCGCGGAGAGCGCCGCAGAGCACAAGCTCAAGAAAACTGACGACCGCGATACGTTAACGCTTACCCTGGTCAAAAACCCCGACATCATTGCCGACGTGGCCGCACTGCCAAGCGGGCAGCGCCCTTTTGTGGTTGGCTTTGCAGCGGAAACCCAGGACGTAGAGCGCTACGCCCAAGATAAACTGGCCCGCAAAGGGCTCGATATGATCGTCGCCAACGATGTTTCCCAACAGGGATTGGGCTTTGGCAGCGATAATAATGCGGCGCTACTACTGTGGCGTACGCCGCAGGGCAATGAGCAGCTTAGCGCGCGGCCGCAACCGAAAACGCAACTAGCCGCGCTGATTATTCATCAGACGCTGGCGCAACTCTCTTTGATTTCTTCTGGAGCTTCATCATGAGCAGTACCCGCCCCCAACTGCAGTGCAAGGTCTTGGATGAGCGCCTGCACGACTACCTGCCCTCTTACGCCACGGCAGGCTCTGCGGGCATGGATTTAAGGGCGCTGCTGGATGAGCCTTTAACACTCGCCCCCGGCGAATGCCAGCTCGTACGGACCGGCCTTGCCATCTATATTGAAGACCCGGGTTTAGCGGGAATGATTCTGCCCCGCTCTGGCCTGGGCCATAAACATGGCATTGTGCTGGGCAACTTGGTGGGCTTAATCGACGCCGACTACCAGGGCGAGCTGATGATATCGGTCTGGAACCGCGGCCAGGCAAGCTTCACAATAACGCCCTTTGAGCGGCTCGCTCAGTATGTGCTGGTGCCCGTGGTGCAGGCTGAACTCACACTAGTGGATAGCTTTACCGACTCCGCCCGCGGCAGCGGCGGTTTCGGCAGCACCGGCCGCCAATAAGCCCCCTTCGCCTTACGCTAACGTGTTGCTCAAGGATCGATAATGACCGTACCCGCTTCGATATTTCGTGCCTATGATATTCGTGGCATTGTGGATGACACCTTAAGTGAAGCCACCACCGAACTGATTGGCCATGCAGTGGGCTCAGAAGCTGCCGCGCGAGGTGAGCACACCGTGATCGTAGCGCGGGACGGTCGAACCTCGGGGCCACGCCTACAGGCCGCACTGATTCGCGGTTTGCGGGCGGCTGGGCAGGATGTCATCGACATTGGCATGGTGCCCACTCCGGTGCTGTACTTCGCCACTCACACCCAGCCCGAAAGCTGCTCAGGGGTGATGCTCACCGGCAGCCACAACCCACCGGACTACAACGGCTTTAAAATCGTTCTCAACGGCGAAACGCTGTCGGGCGATGCCATTACCCGCCTGTATGAACGCATTCAGGCAAACGACCTCACCCACGGTGAAGGCCGTTTACACACCCGCGACCTGCGAGAGATTTACCTCGCCCGTATTCTTAGCGACATCAAACTAACGCGCACGTTAAGCGCGGTGGTGGATTGCGGCAACGGCGTCGCTGGCGAGCTTGGCCCTCAGTTGATTGAACGCCTGGGGGTTTCGACCACGCCGCTGTTTGCTGAGATTGATGGGCGCTTTCCCAACCATCACCCCGACCCCGGCAAACCTGAAAACCTTCAGGATTTAATTCAGCACGTGCAGCAGAGCGGAGCGGACATCGGCCTTGCCTTTGATGGCGATGGCGACCGCCTGGGCGTGGTCACACCCCGCGGCAGGATGATCTACCCCGACCACCTGCTGATGCTGTTTGCTTCTGACCTGCTGTCGCGCAACTCCGGCGCGAAGGTCATTTTTGATATTAAGTGCACCGGCCATCTCGCTCGCGTGATTAGCGAAGCAGGCGGCGAGCCGGAGATGTGGCGCACGGGGCACTCGCTGATCAAAGCCCGCATGAAAGAGACCGGCGCACTGCTGGGCGGCGAGATGAGTGGTCATATCTTTTTCAAAGAGCGCTGGTACGGCTTTGATGACGGGCTTTACTCAGCGGCACGACTGCTGGAGATTCTTTCCCAGTACCCAGGCGACGCCGATGCGTTCTTTGACCAGTTTCCTCAGGATGTTAGTACGCCCGAAATTAATGTCAGCGTCACTGACGAAGAAAAATTCGCCATTGTCGAGACGCTTGCCAGAGAGGGCGACTTCGGCGAAGGTATCAAAACCACGCTGGATGGCATCCGCGTTGACTACGCCGACGGCTGGGGGCTGTGCCGCGCCTCCAACACAACGCCTGCACTAGTCCTTCGCTTCGAGGGAAAAGATCTCGCTGCCTTGGAACGCATTCGTGAGCGTTTTGAACAAGCGCTGCACAAAGTAGCGCCTGCACTCACCATACCGGCCACCACAACAGCATGATCGCGCCCTTAGAACGCGCGACGTGTTAAAAAGGCTGTGACAGCCATCCGCGCACAGTGACGCAACAGACATTAAAAAAGAGCAAAGGGACATCGTCATGAGTTCAGCTAGCCGCGACCCCCAGGTCGTTGTGGAGGTGCTGTCAGAAGCGCTTCCCTACATCCAGCAATTTTCCGGTAAAACCGTCGTGGTCAAATACGGCGGCAACGCCATGACCGAAGACACGCTGATCGACTCATTTGCTCGTAACATCGTGCTGATGAAGGAAGTCGGCATTAACCCGGTGGTGGTACACGGCGGCGGCCCGCAAATTGGCAGCCTGCTGGCAAAGCTCAATATCGAATCCCGCTTTGTTAATGGCATGCGCGTTACCGACTCGCAAACCATGGACGTTGTAGAGATGGTGCTGGGTGGCTTGGTGAACAAAAGCATCGTCAACCTGATTAACCAAAGCGGCGGCAAGGCGATTGGTTTAACCGGCAAAGACGGCGCACAAATTCGCGCCCGCCAGTTGAAGGTTGAGCACCAAAGCCCGGAGATGACCGCCCCCGAGATCATCGACATCGGTCACGTGGGCGAGGTGGAATCGATCTCGACCGATCTGATCGAAATGCTCGCCGCCCGCGACTTTATTCCGGTGATTGCGCCGATTGGCGTGGATGACAAAGGCAATAGCTACAACATCAACGCTGATCTAGTGGCCGGTAAGTTAGCCGAAGCGCTGAACGCCGAAAAGCTGATGCTGCTGACCAACGTGGCAGGCCTGATGAACAGCGAAGGCAAGGTACTGACTGGGCTCACCACCGCACAGGTCGACGGCCTGATTGCCGATGGCACCATTTACGGCGGCATGCTGCCAAAAATCCGCTGTGCGCTGGATGCCGTTAAAGGCGGTGTTAACAGCGCTCATATTATCGATGGCCGGGTGCCCCACGCCGTACTGCTGGAAATCTTTACCAATGCTGGTGTAGGCACCCTAATCACTGACGCAGAATAACCGCGACGGAGGGCAAGAGTCATGAGTGACGATCGCAAACCTCGCCGCCGCGAGCAAATACTGCAGGCACTGGCCGTGATGCTGGAAGAAGATAGCGGCAAGCGCATCACCACCGCCGCGCTAGCACGCCAAGTGGGCGTCTCTGAGGCAGCGCTTTACCGCCACTTTCCGAGTAAGGCGCGCATGTTTGAAGGGCTCATCGATTTTATCGAAGAGAGCATCTTTGCTCGGATAACGCGCATTCTGGACGACATTCCCGACGCCGCAACCCGCTGTGGCACGATTTTATCGCTGCTGATGGGGTTCGCCGAGAAGAACCCAGGACTTGCCCGCGTATTGGGCGGCGATGTGCTCACCGGAGAAACGGCGCGACTGCGCCAGCGGGTGCACCAGCTGTTTGAGCGCCTGGAAACGCAGCTTAAGCAGGTACTGCGAGAAGCCGAGCTGCGTGAAGGCCGTCGTACCAGCATTCCCTCCTCCGCCGCTGCCAATCTGCTGATCGCTCAAGCGGAAGGCCGCATCTCCCAGTACGTGCGCAGCGACTTCAAGCGCTTGCCTACCGAGCACTGGGAAGACCAGTGGGCACTGCTTTCTAGCCAGCTGTTGAGAGAAACCACTCAGCCTGCTTAAGGCCCTTCTTAAGGATTCAGCCCCGCTCAATAAAAAACGCCCTGAAGGCAGTACCTTCAGGGCGTTTTGACGAGCGCCTTACTGGATTACGCCGCGATAGCGGCATCGCCCATTTTCTGACGCAGCTTCTTCATCGCGTTCTTTTCAAGCTGGCGAATACGCTCAGCGCTGACGCCGTACACGTCGGCCAGGTCATGCAGCGTGGCTTTGTTATCGGTCAGCCAACGACGCTGCAGAATATCTCGCGAGCGTTCATCCAACCCTTTCAACGCCAGCTGCAGACGACGGGTGGAGTCTTCTTCAAAATCGCTATCTTCAAGCTGCGTTGCTGGGTCAGCGGAGGCATCATCAAGAAAATACGCGGGCGCTTGATAGGTGCTCTCTTCGTCATCGCTTGGCGAGGCGTCGTAGCCTGCATCAAACGCTGAGAGACGACCTTCCATATCGCGCACGACAGCGGGCTTTACGTCGAGATCTTTGGCGATGGCATCCACTTCATCGTTATTCAGCCATGCCAGACGCTTCTTCGCGCTGCGCAGGTTGAAGAACAGCTTGCGCTGAGCTTTGGTCGTGGCGATTTTAACAATCCGCCAGTTACGCAGCACAAACTCATGAATTTCTGCTTTGATCCAGTGAACAGCAAACGACACCAGGCGCACGCCTTGGTTAGGATCAAAACGCTTGACCGCTTTCATCAAGCCCACGTTGCCTTCCTGGATCAGATCCGCTTGAGGCAAGCCGTAGCCTGAATAACTGCGGGCAATGTGCACCACAAAACGCAGGTGTGAAAGCACTAAGCGGCGCGCAGCCTCTAGGTCGCCTTCGTCGTAAAGCCGGAATGCTAACTCGCGCTCTTCTTCAACGCTTAATACGGCAATACCATTAACCGCTTGAATATAACCTCCCAGGTCGTGACCTGGAGAGATTTGTCCCACCGGTAGAAGACTAGTGCTCATATGCAGGTGGTCTCCCTTAAAACCTATCGTGGTTGACGTTGTGGCGTAACATTGCCAGACGTCTTACGTTACCCCATAAGACCTTAGTTGAAGCGTAAGGTTCAAAGCGACCAATACGATGACTCGGTATATAGCGCTCAATGGGGTGGAAATTCCTGTTATCGCCCGCATAACACAGCATACTGCTAGGTAGATGACTTAACGCGGACGAATACTGGTGAGGTGGCGTGTCACCGCAAGCCATGCCCCCAACCAGCCTAATAGTGTACTGCAAGATAGCAGAATTGTAGAGCCTGTCACATCCAGCTGCGGCAACGTGAAGCTGGCACCATAACTTGCCGCCAGCGCGGCCACGGGCAGCGAAAGCCAATAATTGCCGAGCCCCAACAGGCCTAATGCCAGTAACCCACCGCCCACACCATACCACGCCCCGCTGTATAAGAAGGGTCGACGTACAAACGCATGGGTGGCACCAATCAGCATCACCACTTCAATTTCTCGGCGGCGGCTCTCTACCGCCAAGCGGATCGTGTTGCCTACCACCAGCAATACGCCAAACCCAAACAAGACGCCTAAGGCCAGCGCCACGCGACGGCCGAGCTCTGCCAAATGCCGCAACCGCTCGACCCAGGCTAAATCGAGACGCACTTCATCCACGCCGGCCAGCTCTTCAAGCCGCTGAGCCAGCCCCGCCATGGCCTGCGGGTCGACAGTTTGCGGCGCAATCACAATACTGGTGGGCAGCGGATTATCCTCAAGCCCTGCCAGCGTATCGTCGACGCCCAATGATTCCTGAAACTCCGCCATGCCCTGCTCTGGGCTAATCAGGCGCGTCCCAGCAACGCCTTCATCGGCCACCACGGCCTCTTCAATGCGTACCGCCTGCGCTTCATCCACGCTGACATCCAGGTACACCGTCAACGTTGCGCTCTCATCAAGCTCCGTATTGAGCAGCTTGGCACTGTCCAGCGTGAGCCACAGCGCGGCAGGCAATACCAGGGCAATGGCGATGGCCAACATCGTCAGCAGATTACCCAGCGGATGGCGCACCAGCCGGTAAAGGCTATCTAATGCCATGGCCCGGTGGTGTCGCCCCCAGGCGCGTAAGCGGCTGCTAAAACGCGTTTGCTGATAGCGTGCGCCACTGCGTGACGCGGCATCAGAAGCGGCGGCTTCCGGTTTGGCCAGCGAACGCTTGCGCGCTGTGCCGCCTTGGCGCGAGGTCGCTTGCCGAGGCGTAGCGGAAGGAGTGCCCGTGGAACGAGGAGATGAGCGCTTCATACGGCCCCCTCATCGCCGACCAACCGGCCATCCCGCAGCCGCAGGATGCGATGACGCAGGCGCGCGATCAGTGCGAGATCGTGGCTCGCGATCATCACCGTGGTACCAATGCGGTTGAAGTCTTCAAAGAGCGCCATGATATCGGCAGAGAGCTGTGGGTCTAGGTTACCGGTGGGTTCGTCAGCCAGCAGCAGCGCAGGCTTATTCACCACGGCGCGGGCAATCCCCACCCGCTGCTGCTCACCGCCAGACAGTTCCACCGGCAGCGCTTTCTCACGGTGCAGTAGCCCGACTTTATCCAAGGCTGCCCGCACCCGCCGCGCCGCTTCACGGGGTTCAACGCCTTGAATCTCCAACGGTAACGAGACGTTATGAAACACGCTGCGGTCAAATAGCAGCTGATGGTCCTGAAACACCACGCCAATCTGGCGGCGATAGAACGGCACCTGGCTGGCATGTAGTTGGGCAATATCATGCCCGGCTACGACCACTCGTCCACGGCTAGGCTTCTCTAGCCGCATAATCAATCGCAGCAGAGAGCTTTTGCCCGCCCCAGAGTGGCCAGTGAGAAACACCATTTCACCTCTCGCCACGCGAAAGTTAAGGTGCGCCAACGCATCAAAGCGCCCTCCGTAGCGCTTCCCCACATGCTCAAAGGCAATCATGCGCGGCCATCGTCTCCTTGGCGGTCAAACAGCGCGGTGACGAAGTCATCAGCATTGAAGGGGCGCAGGTCGTCCAAGCCTTCGCCCACGCCGATAAACCGAATCGGCGTTTCCAGCTGTTTCGCTAGGGCAAAGATAATGCCGCCTTTAGCGGTACCATCAAGCTTCGTTAGGGTAATACCGCTAATCGGCACGGCCTCATTGAAGGTACTGGCCTGGGCAATCGCGTTTTGCCCGGTGCCCGCATCCAGCACCAACATGACCTCATGGGGTGCCGTGTCATCGAGCTTCTGCATCACACGATGCACCTTTTTCAGCTCTTCCATCAGGTGGCTCTTGTTATGCAGCCGCCCAGCGGTATCCGCAATCAGCACATCCACGCCGCGAGCTTTAGCGGCCGCGACCGCATCGTAAATCACCGAGGCGCTGTCGGCCCCGGTGTGCTGTGCGATCACCGGCACGCTGTTGCGCTCACCCCATACTTTCAGCTGTTCTACCGCTGCCGCACGGAAAGTATCCCCCGCTGCCAGCATGACGCTCTTACCCTCACGCTGGAAACGCTGGGTTAATTTACCAATGGTGGTGGTTTTACCCACGCCATTAACCCCCACTACCAAAATGACAAAGGGGCCATCGCTCTCTTTTTCAAAACTCAGCGGCGTGGAGACCGGGGCCAACAGCGCGGCAAGCTCTTCCTGCAAGCCGCGATACAGCGCCTCAGGGTTATTCAGCTCTTTACGGGAAACCCGCGCCTCCAGCCGTTCAATGATGTCGCTGGTGGCTTCGATGCCTACATCTGCCATCAGCAGCTGGGTTTCTAGATCTTCCAGCAACTCATCATCAATATGCTTTTTGCCCAGGAACAGGTCGGCAAGGCCATCGGTAAGGTTGGCGCGCGTTTTACCCAGGCCCGATTTGATGCGCGCAAACCAGCCTTTCTTCTCACTTTTATCCGATACCGGCTTCTCTTGCAGCGCAGGCTTGGATGCTGGCTCTGGCTCTGGCTCTGGCTCTGGCTCTGGCTCTGGCTCTGGCTCTGGCTCTGGCTCTGGCTCTGGCTCTGGC